>JAGWZR010000267.1 GCA_018968795.1 Planctomycetota bacterium
TACACACCCCTCCCCCTTTATCCCCCTCACTGAGGGGGACAGGGGGAGGCTAGAGGGGAATCACAAAAGATTGAAATTTCTATACATTTACATTAAATTAGACCTTCGGCGACTTTTCAATGTAGGGGCAATTCATGAATTGCCCCTACGACTTTGAATTTCCTTAACATTTAAATAGGACGCAGATTTTTCCAGATAAACGCAGATATTTAAAATCCTGACAATCTGCGTTCGTCTGTGTCCAAATGAGATAGATATTACGCTGCTTCATGTTTTTGAATTCGATCTATATGAGATTCTATAAGTTCAATAATTTCCCCAGAATTTGTGCATTTTACCAGATAAGGACGCAGTTCAGTTGCATTATGCATACCCATGATGTATTTGATTACATGTTTTCGAAAAAGGATAACACCAACGTCCTGTCCGTAATATTCAAGCATATGTGATAAATGTCGTTTTATGAGTTCGATCTTCTCATGAAACGGGACTTGAGGCCTGTCCTTATATTGAAAAATCCATGGATGGCCAATCGCGGCACGCCCAATCATTACCCCGTCACATCCTGTGTGTCGTTTGATTTGCTCTATGTCTTCCACGCATTTTACATCACCATTGCCAATAACTGGTATCTTTACCGCTTGTTTGACTTCTGCAATTGCATCCCAATCTGCCTTACCGAAAAAAAACTGTGACCTCGTTCGGCCATGTACGGCGATGAGAGAAGCGCCATTATCTTCCAGAATTCGAGCTACTTCCAGGTAATTACGCGACTTATTGTCCCATCCTAATCGAATCTTACCCGTCACAGGGACGCGAAGGGTATTCGTAAGTTTATTGAAAATGCGGCCAATTTTTTGTGGGTTCTTAAGGAGCCCCGCCCCGGCGCCCTTGCCGGCTATGTCAGATACCGAGCAACCCATATTCACATCAATAATATTTGGCCCTAATGATTCTATTATACGGCACGACTCTACAATCTTATCCTCGTCGTTGCCAAGAATCTGAAAGATAACCGGTCTTTCAATGGATTTGAAATCGAGCAGTTTAAAGGTTTTCTTGTTTTTCCACAGCACCCCATCCATAGAAACCACTTCAGTATAACTCATTGCCATACCAAATTCCCGGCAGATTAGCCGATACGGAACATCCGAGAATCCAGCCATAGGAGACAAGATTAGATCGCCGTATATGGGAATATCACGCACTATAAAACTAGGATTCATAAATATTGTCGTTTTGTGAAAAATTGTTTTTAATAAACTTTTATCTATTTGCGAAAGCGCTCAGTACTCAGTATAAATTCGAAATCCTAAAAAATGTAAAATACCAAGTCCCTGAGTATCGTTTAGTATTCGCGAATCTTCAGGCGCGGTTTTGAATTTCGGATTTCGTGCCTCGAATTTATTTTTAGTGAATTATTATAACACGGCGATGATAAATATCATTTGTTTTTTTTATCGCAATGTTGTATTTTAATGACATTTCAAATGTAGCGAGACAATATCTATTATTATAGACACTAACTTCTAACTAAGAAATATGGCTTATCAAGACCTGTCAGATTTCATAAAAAAACTGGAAGAGTCAGGACAGTTAAAGCGCATTAAGACCGAAGTCTCTGCCGAACTCGAGATTGCAGAGATTACTGATCGTGTTTCCAAGGCGTATGGGCCTGCCCTTCTCTTTGAAAATGTGAAGGGGTATTCGATACCAGTGCTCATAAACGCCTTTGGCTCTTATGAACGTATGGCCATGGCGCTCAATGTTAAGAATGTTGATGAAATTGCCAAAGAGATAGAGAGTCTGGTTAAGCCTGAATTGCCATCCAGTTTCATTGACAAAATCAAGTTCCTTCCGCAGTTGTTGATGACATTTTCCAAATTTCCTCCAAAGACCATAAAACATGCGCCTTGCCAGGAGGTAATATTTGAGACAGAACCATCGCTCTCGGAGATACCAATCATAAAGTGCTGGCCGGGTGACGGCGGGCGATTTATTACCCTTCCGTTAGTTTTTACACGAAATCTAAAGACCGGAAACAGAAATGTCGGTATGTATCGGATGCATGTCTATGATGATAGGACAACAGGAATGCACTGGCACATCCATCACGATGGGGCTCGACATTACCGGGATTATCAGCGGGAAAATAAGCGCATGCCGGTGGCTGTTGCGCTGGGCTGTGATCCAGCAATCACCTATGCCGCTACTGCGCCAGTTCCACCAGAAGTGGACGAGATGGTCTTTGCCGGTTTTTTGAGGAAAAAGAACGTGGAGATGGTAGCCTGCAAAACTATAGAAATGGAGGCGCCTGCTGATGCGGAGATCGTATTGGAGGGATATGTCGATCCAAAAGAAAGCCGCATCGAAGGACCGTTTGGCGACCACACAGGCTATTATTCACTTGCAGATTATTATCCCGTATTTCATATTACCTGCATTACTCAGCGCAGAGAACCAATCTACCCAACTACCATTGTGGGCAAATCACCAATGGAGGATTGTTACATGGGAAAAGCGACGGAACGGCTATTTTTGCCGCTTTTAAAACTTATGATTCCTGAGATTGTAGATATGAACCTGCCGCTCTTCGGTGTATTTCACAATTTTGCTTTTATATCCATCGATAAAAGATACCCATTCCAGGCAAAGAAGGTTATGCATGGAATATGGGGTATAGGACAGATGATGTTCACGAAGATTATTGTAGTGGTGGATAAGGATATCAATGTACAAAATGTGGATGAGGTACTGTGGCGCGTGGGAAATAATGTAGACCCACGCAGGGACATTACCTTTGTTGACGGTCCTCTGGATGCCCTTGAACATGCCTCTACCTTGCCTAAAATTGGCTCTAAGATGGGAATTGATGCCACAAAGAAATGGTCTGAGGAAGGTTTTACGCGAGAGTGGCCCGATGACATCAAAATGTCACCAGAGATTATTGACCGTGTAAATAAAAAGTGGAAGACCTACGGAATTTAACAATCTTAATTTAGAATATATCCGTAATTAACTATTCCATGAAAATCCCCCCTCACCCCCTTTACTAAAGGGGGGAAATTAATTACGGATAAGTTCTTAATGTTTAGGAATTTTAATGTAGGGGTTGAAGATTTTCAACCCCTACACCGGCTGTCAAAAAAAGTCGCCGAATGCCTAATTTATGATTACGCAAACTGAATTATTGACAAAAAAAGGCGAACACATCCAGCGGATGTTTGGCTCGATTGCAAAGGTATATGATCTTTTAAATACCCTTTTAAGTTTCAACTTTGATAAGAGCTGGCGCAGGTATGCTGTAGAGGTAAGCAATGTTACTCCAGATGCAAAGATATTGGATGTCTGTACTGGCACGGGTGATCTGGCGATTGCTTACTCAAGGCTGTTAACTGGGACTGGAAAGGTTATCGGAAGTGACTTTTGCCACGAGATGGTAAAACTGGCAGACCACAAGTTAAAAGAGGAGAA
>JAGWZR010000006.1 GCA_018968795.1 Planctomycetota bacterium
ATAGTTTACCGCAACGTGCGCCTAGAACGCAGAGAAAAGAGGCGGAAAGTTGGAAGTTTGGGAATCCAAATCTCTCAACTTCTCAACCGCCAAACTTCGGTCTCTGCGACATCAGCGTTCTAATTTATTCAAACCGTACATTTCGTACAGCAACCTGTATTTTGGGTGCGAAAGCCTTTTTCTTACAGAATAGCATGAATATGGCTCCCATCATAATAACACTGGCTGAGGCAATAAAGGCGTAACGTATACCAAGGTGAAGGTACAGCATTGTCCCAACAAAGGGGGCAATGAGACCGCGTATGCCTATAAGGGAATATTGTATACCAAAGATACCAGCAGTTTGTTCTCTTTTGACCTCCTGGATTACGTGATTATACCAGCACAAGTCCCAACCGTTCATTACGATGCCACTGATAATTGATGCAAAAATAATGGGCAGTATCCCGTGTGAAATAGCATAAAGAAGGGGGATAAGCGCCGCTATTATTATGATAACTTTCAATAGGTTTAACGGCTTATAGCGATCAATGAGATGTCCCCAGAAGAAGAAAGAGATCGAGCCTGATAGCGCCGTGGCTGAACCCAAGTATCCAACAACCGTATTGGAAAGTGAGAGTTCATCAACCATAAAAAGGGGATAGAGAGGCGCACCCATGAGGTAGCCAAATCCGGCGGTAAAAAAAGAAAGCGTGAAATATTTGAGATGGGTGTTTTTACGAAAACTATTTACAATAGCAGACAAACGATCAAGTGCAGGGAGCTTTGTTTCACGCCTGATCCTGATCTTTTTGAAAAGAAAGGAAGACATCATTCCAAAAACGGCACCGGCTGGAAAGACGAATTTATAAAAGCTGCCGTTGCCCATGTCTAATAGATATCCCCCTACGAAAGATGCCAGTACTGTTGCTATGTTACAAAAGAACCGCACATATCCCATTGCCTTTCCACGATAATTCTCATGATAAACTTCTTTCATGACGCTGCTATAAGCGGGCATTGCCATAGATTCCAGGATTGCGGCGCATACAATGATGGATGTGAATATTAAGGGATTTTTTACAAAAAACATAGACAAGAATAAACTTCTTGCAAGGAGTGTTGGAAATACTACCCATGATACCTTTTTGCTCTTTCTGCAAATTTTTGCCCAGATCAAAGTGAGAAGAAAACATGCGGTAGGGGCAGCAGTAATAATGGCAACCTCCAGGGATGTTGCGCCTATTTTGCGCCCGATGATGGGAAGAAAAAATATAACTAAACCGTTGAAGATACCAAAAAATATGCCGGACCTTACATCGTATAGGTAGGCAACGCGGGTATAATACGGAAATTTTTTGGTAAAAAACATAGCATTACTTGATAGTTTAAAAGATTCTTGAGGCGTGTAAGCGATACAAGATAAACCTTGATTGCAGATGTTTATACTCGTATAATTAGCAATTTTATAATATTTACTTACAATAAGGCAAGGAAATTACGAGCGTGAAAATACTCATACTATCGGACATTCATGGGAATTTAGCCGCACTGGAAGCTATACCTGAAAAAGCCGATATGGTTTTTTGTCTGGGTGACATTGTAAATTACGGACCTTATCCAAAGGTATGTATCGAACGAGTTAAGGAGTTAACAGACAAAGTAGTTCGGGGAAATCACGACAACGCTATTGGTAAGGATATGGACTGCGGATGTTCTGTAAAATATAAAGAATTAAGCGATGCAGGAAAGATTTTTACGAAGGCTGCGTTAAATGAGAGCGAAAAAGGCTTTCTTGGCAATTTACCGTTAATCATAAAAACGGAACTTGGTGGGAAGAAGTTTTTATTCTCGCATGGTTCGCCTAGCGGCAATATATACAAATATCTGAGGCCCGATGTATCTGATATTGAGTTAGAAAATGAGTTAAAGGATGTTGATGCCGATTTTGTTTTTATTGGACATACTCATCTGCCAATGGTACGGAAAATAAATGGTATAACTGTTGTAAATCCTGGAAGTGTCGGTCAACCGCGAGACGGTATTCCTATGGCGTCGTATGCTGTTTGGACTGATGGGCTTGTTGAGATAAAGCGAGCTCATTATGATATTGAAGCGACTGTGAGAGGTCTGAAGGCTACTAATATTCCTTCTCAGCAGGTTGCAATGCTTATAAAGATTTTAAGAGACGGCGGAATGTGAAGGATAAATTAGAAACTGACGATTTTAATGGACTTGCCTTCTTTTGATTATTGTGTTAAAATAATCCACTTGTAAAAATATATTGCAAAAGCAATAATTGTTTCAAAAATTGTTTAAGGTGCGGTAACGATGTCAAATGGGGCTGGAAAAGATACGAGTTCATCAGAAAAGGTTGAAGTGGTACAGGGGACTGAAGTGATATTTACGGAACAACAGGCAATGATTCAATCCCTGAAACAAGAATTGGATGTAAACAAAAAGAAGGTCAATGAACTTCAAGATTCGGTACGGAGAATTGCGGCCGACTTTGATAATTACAAAAAATGGGCTGCTAAAGAACGTCAAAATATTGAGCGCACAGCGGCTGAATCACTTATTAAAAAATTATTGGACATTTATGAAAGTCTGGGAAAAGCGGTTTGTGCTGCGGATAAAACAACTGGAAATGAGTTTGTCGAAGGGATCAAATTAATCTACAAGGAATTGTCACGCATTTTAAAATCGGAGGGCTTGGAGCCTATACAGTCCGTTGGTAGTCCTTTAGATGTTTATAAGCATGAGGTCTTAATGCAAAAAGTCAATGATGAAGTTCCTGAAGATACCGTATTGGAGGAGATACAAAGGGGCTATTTATTGAATACGTTAGTATTGAGGCATGCAAAGGTGGTAGTATCGCAGAAATCAACAAAGGAAGATATTCAGAATCTAGAAAAGCCAGAAGAGGAAAAAGGAGGGTAAGATATGGCAAAGATTATTGGTATAGACCTGGGAACAAGTAACTCTGCTGCAGCCGTGTTAGTGGGTGGCAAACCAACCATTATCCCAAGTGCAGAAGGGGTGACTATCGGTGGGAAAGCGTTCCCTTCTTATGTTGCATTTACCAAGGATGGCGAAAAACTCGTAGGTGAACCCGCAAGAAGGCAGGCGGTTAGCAATCCCGAGGGTACCATTTATGCGATTAAGAGAAAAATGGGAACCGATTATAAAGTTACCATTCGCGGCAAGACGTTTACTCCTCAACAAATCTCAGCATTCATCTTACAGAAAATAAAACACGATGCCGAGGCATTTCTTGGTGAGCCGGTTCAAAAGGCTGTGATCACAGTCCCCGCATATTTTAATGATAATCAACGGCAAGCCACGAAAGATGCTGGGACCATTGCCGGGCTTGATGTCGTTCGGATTATTAATGAACCTACGGCTGCATCGCTGGCCTACGGCCTAGACAAAGTAGAAGAGTCACAAAAGATCCTTGTATTCGATTTGGGTGGCGGCACCTTAGATTGCACAATTATGGATTTTGGACAAGGTGTTTTTGAAGTGGTTTCGACAAGCGGCGACACCCAGTTGGGTGGTACTGATATGGATAACGCTATTGTTGATTATCTGGTGGCTGAGTCCAAGAAGGAATATGGGATCGATATTAAAAATGATAAAATGGCTATGCAGAGATTGAGAGAGGCTGGGGAAAAGGCTAAGATAGAACTTTCGACAACATTGACGACTGAAATCAATCTTCCGTTCCTAACGGCTGATGCCTCTGGTCCCAAACACTTTACCCATACTATGACCAGGGCAAAACTGGAGCAATTAGTTTCTCCTATCGTTAATCGATGTGGGCATTCAGTTGAGCAGGCATTAAAAGATGCCAAATTAACGCCGAATGATATCCACAAGATTATCCTCGTCGGTGGCCCAACACGTATGCCAATCGTTCATAAATTTGTGGAGGACTACGTAGGGAAAAAGATAGAACGGGGGATTGACCCGATGGAATGTGTGGCTATGGGTGCTGCAATCCAAGCAGGTGTTTTATCTGGAGAGGTGAAAGACCTTGTCCTTCTCGATGTAACCCCGCTATCGCTTGGTATCGAAACGCTTGGTGGTGTGTTTACTCGGTTAATCGACAGGAATACAACCATCCCTACGAAAAAGAGTCAGGTCTTTACGACAGCGGAGGATAATCAGACTAGCGTGGAAGTGCACGTCCTCCAGGGTGAACGTGCAATGGCTAGGGATAATGTGACGCTTGGGAGATTTCACCTTACCGGAATTCCTCCTGCGCCAAGAGGAGTTCCACAGGTTGAGGTGTCTTTTGATATTGACGCAAACGGTATTATCAATGTCCATGCAAAAGACCTGGGTACCGGGAACGAACAGAAAATAACGATTACGGCTTCAACTAAATTGAATAAGGACGAGATTGATCGCATGGTCAAACAGGCGCAAGAATACGCCGACCAGGATAAACACACAAAGGAAACGGCTGAAACAAAAAATAAGGCGGATAACCTTGCCTACAGCGCTGAAAAGACGTTAAAAGATATGGCAGGGAAGATTGACGCTGCACAAAAACAGAAGGTAGAAACCGCTATTAAAGATTTAAGAGAATCGATAAAATCAGACGATGAAAAAGACATGCAGCAAAAGATGGATGTTTTAACGAATATTTTGCATGAAATTAGTTCAAAGATGTACCAAGAATCTGCCAAGAAGGGAGAGCAACAGCCACCGCCACCTTCTGGTGGAGAAGGCAAGAAAAAGAAGGAGAAAAAGGGTGAAGGCGGGGAGGAAGACATTATTGATGCTGATTATGAAGTAAAAGACTAATTTGTTAGCCTCTTGCTTGTCTCTATCATCTGAAAACATTAAAGTCCCCCTTAATCCCCCCTTTCATAGGAGGGATTTCAGGGGGATTTTCTTTGCTTATTATATTCTCCAGATTCTTCACTCCTTCGGTATCTTGCATGATACGCGTTTATGATTAAACATGTTAGTGTTGGTCTTTTCCAAATAGCATTTGCTTATGTTTTAGACATTGCCATAGGGGATCCTCAATGGTCATATCATCCTGTGCGGCTGATTGGAAAGTTTATAGAAAGTATGGAATCAATACTGCGAAGATTCCCTATCCCAGAGCGTATTGGGGGGACAATTTTGGCCACGACTGTGGTGTTTGGAACTTATCTGGCGGTATATATCTTGCTGTGGGTATCGATACAATGGTGCAATTTGTGCGAATTGTTCACAGGGGCTGTTGTTATTTATTTTGCTATTTCCGTAAAGAGTCTATCCGATGAAACGAAAAAAGTAATAATATTTCTCAGAAAAAGCGATTTGGCAAATGCTCGAAAGGCATTGTCGCAGATAGTAGGTCGTGATACAATAAACTTAAGCGAAGAACAAATAGTGCGGGCATGTGTGGAAACAGTGGCAGAAGGCAGCGTCGATGGTATTCTATCACCGCTGTTTTATTCATTTATAGGGGGGCCGTCAGCAGCTATGACTTACAAGACTGTGAATACATTGGATTCTATGGTGGGACATAAGGATGAAAAATATATTCGATTTGGCTGGGCATCGGCAAGGTTGGATGATATGGCTAACTACATTCCCGCCAGAATTTCTGCGATAGTAATTCCCATAGCCTCTTTTTTGTGTGGGTGCAGTTTTATAAATTCTTTAAAGATTGTATTTCGAGATGGTCGTAAACATAATAGCCCCAATAGCGGCATTCCAGAAGCTGCATTTGCTGGGGCATTGAAAGTCCAATTGGGGGGGACAAGTGCTTATCAGGGTGAAGTCATAGAAAAACCTTTTATTGGAGATGCTCAGAATCAATTGACTTTGGAGTCGATAGAGATGAGCATAAAGATAATGTACGTTGCGTCTATTTTATTTCTGCTCGGTGGAATGGTAACCGTTACATGTTCAAGATTGTTCTTCCTGAATTGTTATTTATGAAGTCTACCGATAATTTATTAGAAAGCCTGGATCCAAGGGCAAAGATCGTTTCCTATTTTGCCATTGTTCTTTGTGTCGTACTAACTCCAATTACTCATCTTAGGGATTTTGCTTTATATTTCTTGCTAGCACTGGCAATATCTTTTCTTTCGAGAATTACGCCTAAACAGATACTCAAAAAGGTTTGCATTTTAATCCCGTTTGTTTTATTCGTTGCGATGTTTGTGCCTTTTGTAAAGGAAGGGCACATATGTTGCTCATTAGAAATAGGAATATTTAGATTGAATGTTACTTATGAAGGAATTTGGACGTTTCTGAACATCATGGTCAAATCAAGTTTATCTATTCTTCTTCTCGTTATTGCTTCTTCTACAACAACCTTTCCGGATTTTTTAAAGGGAATGGACTTGCTCCACATACCGAGACTAATCATCATGCTCATGTCATTTATGTATCGTTATATCTTTGTGATTTTAGACGAGGCAAGGCGATTGATTCGAGCTAGATCACTCCGCTATTTCGGCTCAAGATATAGGGAACAGTTTCGGGTGCTGGGATATATGATTGGTGTGTTGTTTATCAGGACTTTTGAACGAGCCGAGAGGATTTATCATGCAATGATTCTCCGAGGATTTGGCGGTGAAATAAGAAGTCTTAAACGTTTCAAACTTTCGTATAAAGATATTTTATTTATAATAGGTACAATCGTCTATTTAGCATGTATTGTCTCGGGTCTGGTTCATAAAATAGAGCACATGAAGGTAAATAACACTCATTTATGGCAGGGATTATAAAAATATCGAACCTGAGCTATCGTTATCCCGATGGGACTCTAGGGTTAAACAATGTTAGTTTTGACGTAGAGGAAGGGGAGACCTTGGTGATTATCGGCGCCAATGGAACGGGCAAGTCGACGCTTTTTATGAATCTCATGGGCATTCTCGATGGTATCGGTAATATCGAGATTATAGGTTTACCGCTCAACAAGATAAACTTGAAAGAAATTCGACAAAAGATGGGAATGGTATTTCAGAATCCTGATGATCAGCTATTTTGTCCCACTGTTTTAGATGACGTCTCCTTTGGTCCTTTAAATTTAGGATGGGATAGCAGTCAGGCGATTACTGCATCGCAGAAGGCGTTGGCTTTGGTGGATATGGAAGGTTATGAATTGCGGACGTCGCACCATTTGAGTTTTGGCGAAAAGAAGAGGGCAGCGATTGCCACGGTGCTATCCATGAATCCAAGAATTTTATTGTTGGATGAACCAACGAGTGGGCTGGATCCAAGGAGCGTATCAAAATTTATTAATATACTGTATACCTTAAAATTTCAGAGGCAGACGCTCCTGATTGTTACGCATGATATTTTTCTTACTCAGGAGATAGCGGATCGCGTGCTTGTTTTTAGTGAAGAGAAGAGTCCGGTTGCTATTGGAAGTTATAAGGAAATATTGAATAATTATGATCTGTTATTAAAAAACAATCTCGTTCACCAACACCGCCATCGTCATGAAGAAGTGGTGCATGAACATGAACATCGGCATGGTTACATGCATGAGCATTGAGGGATATCATTATGAAAACTGATTCAAAAATGGAAAATATTGGTTTTACAAATGACGTTTGCGCAGATGGGATATGTTGTTTTATGAGTATACCACGGAGGCAGAATCATCTGGGCATATGGAGAACCTTTCTAAAACGGAGGAGCGCATCGTATGGAATTAAGTTACTTTACACATCTCACCAAACCAAGGACATAATATACAATCCTTGCAGATGTCTAGATTTTTATTTAAAAGAAACTACTACTCCGGATGGCAACACCATCAACGTATTGTTAAGATGCGGTATCTTTGGCAAGAAGCGCCGACCTTATACCTGTACTGAATTTCCAGACAAGGCAGACAGCTTTATGTATGACATCCCAGCCCCTTGTGCTTATAATGAATATATAGCAAATGAAAATTATGTAGCGCTCAAACATAAACAGGTTTTTCGCCTGTTTTACGCTATTAAAGATGATCGTAAACTACTTGGAAAAATTTCTCCTAGTTGTACGACCGATGAAACTCGACAAAAATTGAATCAGTGTAAAGGGATAGTTAAGGTCAGCGCTGTCTGGGATGGAAAACCATCCGAGTATTTTCTTTTAGAAGTGCCGAAAGTCAATTCAATTCTGCATATTTCTGACAAACATCCTAAGATCGAAGGTATAAAACAAGCATATGACATTTGGCAAGGACATATTGAAAGTTGGTTAGAAAGACATTATGGCACTGAATGGCAAGACCATTTAGACCGTGCAATTGTGCAAGAAAATGATGGGTTGAAAAAAAGAAATAACTAAAAAGTCAAACTTGGATAAAAGAAAATTCTTGCCTTTTCTCAGTGCCCGTGATAAAAGAGCCTTTCAAGTTAGACATAATAATTGGGAAAATGTGTTTTTAGCCATGAGGAAAAGTAATAAGATACTTGCGTATGTTCAGATTTTGGTCATTGTATGTCTGATGGTATGTAATGGCAGTATTTCGGTACGTTCCTCACAAAAATATAACTCATTTCCTTGCAAAGGGCATCAATGTGGCTGCAAGTCAGAATTGGATTGTATGACGCATTGTTGTTGTTTCACTAACGAAAAGCAGGAAAAGCTCCAAACCAATGGCTGGGAACAAAAAAGTGGCATCCATGCCTTCATTAGCAGTGTAAATTGCAAAAATGGAAATGATCCATGTATAACCTTAACGGCCAAATATATAGTGGAGAGTAAAGTTCAATCAACAAGAGAATCATTTCTATGTTTTTATTTCCGTGAATCCTCAATTTTTATTCCCGAAGTACTTGTATCTCCCCCGGAAAAACCACCAAGATGTTTCGCATAAAGAAAGTGCCTTCCGTTTGTAAATTTTAGTGTCGGTTCAGTGTGGCGGAGATTGGCCTTCTATTGAATCTCTTACAAATAAGGTCATTGCAGGTTTTAATTTGCATAACCTAAAAGGATTCGAGAGGCGTAAGGCTACACTACGATTATCTTTTGGAGGTGTAAAACATGCGAACAAGAAATCTTGGGTTTGGGTATGAGTTTTCATTATTCGTGCTCTTTCTGCTATTATTCGTAAAGCATGTTGATGCAAACCATGGTCCCGGAGCTGGAGGAGGAACGATAACAGTACCAGCTATTACCTTAAAAAGCGGTGCATTTTCACTAGGTTTAAGGACAGAATTTACCGAGTTCGAAGATATTTCTAATTCAAAGCTTCTTAATAAAGCAGTAGAAGCTGGTTCCTTTGACGCCGCTGACAGAACCTTCTTGCATACGATGGACATTGGGTACGGAGTTACTGACGACTTTACTATTGGACTGAACATCGGCTGGTTTGAATCAATTAATTTTCGTTCTTCTGACGATGGAGTTTCGGTGACCCACGCTAACCCTGATGGGATTACCGATCTCTGGCTTTTCGGTAAGTATAGGTTTTTTCGAGGACCTCAAGGACATTGCGCTTTTTTGGCGGGCGTTAAATTCCCTACGGGTGTTACTGACAGAAAAAACACGGCAGGCGAGAAATTAGAAGCCGTAGATCAGCCGGGAAGCGGTTCCTATGATTTTGCGACAGGACTTGCCTATTCACGCTGGTTTACAAAGGACTGGACTATGGACACAAGCTTCCAGTATATTCTTCGCACAGAGGGGGTGAGGGATTTTAAGATAGGTGACCGTATGGATTGGGCTCTTGCAACGGCGTACCAGATAATTCCTAGAAATAAATACCCAAATTTTGCGCCTGTTGGAGAAATCAGTATAAGATATCTTTTTCGAGATGAACGAAACTGGATGGATGAACCAAATAGCGGAGGAACTACTGTTTTTCTTTCGCCAGGAGTGCGCGTAGGGATTACCCCGCGTTTCGGAGCGGGAACTTCGGTTTCCTTCCCTGTTCTTCAAAACCTATTCGGAGAGCAACAAAAGACTGATTTTAAAACAACGGTTGGTGTCAGCTATAGTTTTTAAATAAAGGAGTTATATATGTTGAATAGATATTTTCTGACAGCAGTTACTCTTCTACTTGCGGTTATTGGATGTGCAAATACAATTACTTCATCCCAAAAAAAACAGGCGATGGTCGTCGACCCTGTTTGCGCATATTTTTCCGATATGGGGTGTATTAATATTGTTACGAACGAAAATACTCTAAAATCAACCTATGAGGGGATAACATATTATTTTTGTAGTAAAGAGTGTAAGGAGGATTTTGATAAGAATCCATCAAAATACCTCAAGGTTGTTACTACTACTCCCCCTAAGGGAACTATAGATCCTGTATGTCACACGAAAATCGATGAACTGGAAAGGGTTGTTACTTGCCTGTATAAGGGTAAAGTGCATTACTTTTGTTCCGATCATTGCAGGACTAAGTACATGGCAAATCCAGACAATTACGATGAAAGGGAATGATTTAAGATTATTCCAAAGATAACGTACAGGGGGCGTCGAGGTTGATACTTTTAAAGGAGAAAAAACTCACCTTGAATATTCTATCAGATGCAATTTCACAATTTTCTAACAGGGGCAAACAGAAAAGGCAATGCTATCGACTCCAGTACTCGTATTTCAAGCGCTAGGTGAGGAACATTAAAAATTTGATTACAGCGCTCCTTTTAGTATGAGTTATAGTTTTTTAAATATTTGTGTATGCCCAAATTGGGAGCTTGCACGTAGGTTGTAATTTTTATATGTGCAAACTCCCAATGAAAGGAATAGTCATAAACTATCCGATGAAATACAGCCGGGAAACGGATCGATAGAATAAATATCGTGTTGAATGTATTTCACAACCGTACGCGCCGCATCCTCAACTTCAGGAGAGAGCCCAGCGCCTGCTTCAAAACATTTCCCTTCGATGCCGTAAACAATAAGGTGCGGCGGAAGCTGGTTAAGGGTCCGTGAGAGTTCTATGGCTTCGGCAACGCTGAAGGCGTGCGTTGAATAGCAAAAAAACTTTACCGGGATTGGCTGCGCATGTGCATCGAACCGATGAAGTGTTCCCGGTTTTATATCGGAATAAACTGCATCAACAAGAATGACGGTATCGGCATTTTTCCAAGATTCCATTAACGCTACGCCGTCTCCGCTTTTTTCAAGAACACTAACATAATCGAGTGTTTGTTCCTTCAGACGTTGAGCGACAACAAATCCCACAGCATCATCACCGCGATATGCATTGCCTATGCCAATGATGAGAATGCGAGGCTTCTTTTGTAAAATTTGTTCAGACGGCGTCAATTCTACTCTCGATCTATTTTGAGTTTCAAAAAATGCGTGGCGCAAGAGATGCATGGGTCATAGTTGCGTATCACCTGCTCGCACTTTAACGTAAGCTCTTCGTGTGAAAGGTTAAGATGCTTTGGAATAAACTGCCAGAGGTCGTTTTCAATAGACTTCTGATTTTGTGCTGTAGGAGGAACAATTTTGGCGTCAAGGATTATGCCCTTGTCGTCAACACGGTAACGATGAAAGAGGATGCCGCGCGGCGCTTCGGTGCAGCCATAGCCCGTGGCGGCATGTGGCTCAACTGGTACCGATGATGTCTCAGGTTTTTCGTATTGATTAATGATACGCAAGGCTTCATCACAGGCATAGAGGGTTTCAACGCTTCGAATGATAATGCTCTGAAATGGATTGTAACAGACAGAGGAAAGCCCCGCTGAATGCGCGGCTTCTTGTGCCAAAGGGGAGAGTCGTTCAAAGTTTAGATTGTATCTGGCAAGAGGACCGACAAGATATGCGCCGCGTTCTTTAAGTACGGAGTGTAATGCGTTAGAGTGCGGCATATGTTCTTCGATAAAGTATTCGTCATATTTGTTTACAGAAATATTTAATCCTTTGTTCGATACGAGCCTCCCTTCATTGAAAGGATATTCGTCAGGATGATAAAGGGCTACGAACTCGTAGTCATACTCAAATTCTGGAAAAGGAAGGGTAGCAACCCATCGAGTGGTCTCAAGGGCAGCATCCCGTGCCCACTTCAAACGTTCAGCAAGTGGATCAAGTTCGCGCCTTGTCGGTACTTTGTAAAAACCCCCAACACGTACATTAATGGGATGGATTTCTCTGCCGCCAAGAAGCGCAACGATTTCATTACCTGTTTTTTTTAACTGGAGTCCGCGTTTAACAATTTCGGGATAGTCCTTCGCCATTTGTACTACGTCAGCGTAGCCAAGGAAATCGGGGGCGTGCAGCATATAGATGTGAAGGGCATGACTTTCAATCCATTCTCCGCAATAAATAAGTCTGCGCAAGGCACGGAGTTGTCCATCAACCTTAACGCCAAACGCATCTTCCATTGCATGAATAGCACTCATCTGGTAGGCAATGGGGCATATCCCGCAGATGCGAGCCGCGATATCAGGGGCTTCGCTGAAGGTGCGTCCATGTAAAAATGCCTCGAAAAAGCGCGGAGGTTCGAAGATTTTGAGTTTGACATCTACCACGCTATTGTCTTTAATCTTGACGTACAGCGAACCTTCGCCTTCGACACGGGCAAGATAATCTACTTTGATCGTTTTACTTTTCATTGAGAAATACCTTAATTTCTCTTAGTTTGTTTTGTAAAAAGATTTACAAATGGTTGTGTACCTCGCTCTCTTTACGAAACGGTTCAGAGGTAGCGTAAAAGTTCCGAAAGCTTCGTACAATGTTCTCATCGTTCATTCCGAGACGAGTGAAGCGTGAACTTAGTGAACCTGTATTCGAGGTTTCCTTCGGGCCGTAGCATCCATAACAGCCTCGGCAATACGATGGACAGATTGCATTACATCCGGCATGGGTTACAGGCCCAAGACATGGTATACCTTGTGCCACCATCACACAGACAGTTCCGCGCCGCTTGCACTCGATGCAGACACTATGCGGAGGCGTGTTTGGTTTTCGCCCATGCAAGAATGCGCTGAGCACCTCCAGAAGCTGTCGCTTGTTGATGGGACAGCCTTGCAACTCAAAATCAACGTGGACATGGCTGGAAATAGGCGTTGATTTGTCAAGTGTATCGATATATTTCGGAGAGGCGTATACAACAGAGATAAAATCTTTTACATCTTTGAAGTTACGCAATGCCTGAATGCCCCCTGCGGTTGCGCAGGCGCCTATTGCGACAAGCAGTTTCGAGGATTTACGAATTTTCTGGATGTGTTCGGCATCATGCTGGGTAGTGATAGATCCCTCAACAAGGGAAATGTCGTATGGTCCTTTTACAGTGTCTCTGGAAGCCTCCAAAAAGTACGCGATATTGATCCTATCAGCCACGCCGAGTAGCTCATCTTCACAGTCCAGAAGACTTAACTGGCAACCATCGCACGATGCAAATTTCCAGACAGCAAGTTTTGGTTTGCGCTTTATGGCCATATTAAATCTCTCGTTTTCCGAAAAACTCTTTAATACGATCGTAGCGGAACACAGGGCCGTCTTTGCATATAAAGGTAGGTCCACACTGACAGTGGCCGCACAAACCAATTCCACATTTCATGTTGCGTTCCATTGAAATAAATATGCGCTCGTTTCCAACGCCGCAATTTTGCAATTCTTTAATCGTAAAGCGCATCATCACTTCGGGGCCGCAAATCATAGCCATGGCATGCAAGGGGTCAAACTGGACCCTGCGTATAAGCGTGGTGACGACGCCCACGTCACCACACCAATCTCCGGTAGCAGTGTCGACGGTAATCTTTACTTCGATATCGAAACGACCTCTCCATTGTTCCAATTCACGTTTGTAAAGTAAGTCCTCCGGTGTCCTAACGCCGTAGAGAAGCGCAATTTTCTTGTACTTTTTACGTTGTGCGATAAGTTGATACAATACTGGACGGAGCGGTGACAATCCAATTCCTCCGGCGATAATCACAACGTCATTTCCTACTGATTCTTCTACCGGCCAGTGGCTTCCAAATGGGCCTCGTACACCGAGCATATCTCCACTCTTTAGTTTCTGTAGCGCCCTTGTTACTGTTCCTACTGCACGTGCTGTATGTTTGATCGTTTCAGTTCGGGCTGGATCACCACTAATAGAAATGGGAACTTCACCTACACCGAATACGTAGAGCATGTTAAACTGCCCTGCAGAAAATAAAAATGTATTGGTACTGTTTGTCGGCGTTAGCTCGACGGTGAATGTATCATATGTTTCCTTTTGCAGCCGTTGAATATGAAATGGATTTGGAAGCATTGGGTTGGAGATATCGTGTATCATAGCTGTTTTTCAAGGGTGAACGCCGTAAACATCCGAGAGTTGTAATCGTGTTGCCTCCAGCCGTAACGCAATGACATGAGCAAAACGCTTTAGCAGTTCATAACCCAGGTTGTGATCTTGTTCGCATTTGGTGCGAAGGCATTTCCCGTCAAGGGCAATGGCGCGAGTAATTTCAATAGCTCGTGCGTCAAAACGCCACTGATACGGTGGAATCAACCACGACCACCCCAAAATTTCACCTGCTCCAATGGTTTGAATGGTAATAGCGCCACGTTCTGCCGCAAATAATTCTATAGCAACTTTACCATGCCGAATGATGTAAAAATTGTTGGCTTCTTCGCCCTCGCGCAAGATAAATTGTCCAACATCGAATTGTACGTTGGATGCACATCCTGCAAGAATTTTAAGATGGTTTGGTTCAAGACCTTTTAAGAACGGATGTTCTGCTAAGTAGGGTTCAAGCGATTGCATTGGTCTTCTCCTTTCCTGAAATGGTAGAGGTGTCGATCATTTCGTTTTCACGGATAGCACGAACTTCCTCAGTAATATCAATGGCAACAGGGCACCATGTAATGCAACGTCCGCAACCAACACAACCTGACATACCGAATTGGTCAATCCAAGCGGCAAGTTTGTGTGTCATCCATTGGCGGTAACGGGACTTTGTAGAAGCTCGAATGCTTCCACCATGAATATACGAAAAATCCATCGTAAAGCATGAGTCTAATTTCCGCCAACGTTCAGCGTGATCGCCTGTCAGATCGGTAACATCTTCCACGGTTGTGCAAAAACAGGTCGGACAAACCATGGTACAGTTAGCGCAGGTCAGACATCGTTTCGCAACGTCATCCCAACGGGGATGTTCGTAATTTTTATAAAGTAAATCTTTGATGTTCGTAGTGTCCATAACACGACCCATTTGCCTTGCGGTATTCTTTATGATGCCATCGGCAAGTTTTTTTTCTCTTCCATTCGCTTCCCGATAGGTAACCTCATGAAGAATCTCTGCCCCGAGTTCAGTTCCTACCTCTACCACGAAATAGTGGTTATTATCCTCTAGAATCTCAGTCACGGCAAGGTCGAAACCAAACGTTACTTTGGGACCCGTGTTCATTGATACACAGAAACAGGTACCGTCTGCTTTCCCACAGTTAACAGCCAAAATAAAGGCGTCCTTACGTCGTGATTGATAGTGTGGATCAATGTGTTGTCCATTCATGAATATTTTATCCTGAGTTGAGACGGCATGTATATCGCACGAACGGACGCCGATAAAGGCGAATTTTTGAATCTCTTCATTTTCTGGTATAATTTGAAAGCCGTTATCATGGCGTTTGGCTTGCCACAAACGTAATGCTGAAGGAAGGAGAAACTTTTTCCACGAATGTGGACCAACAACATAGCCAAAAAGTGCTTGATCACTACGTTTTTTAAGGCGATAGGTTCCGCCATCCTGGTCATCCGTCCATCCAATGGGGAGTTTATCAACGGAATTCAGCTCATCATATACAATAGCCCCTTCTCCCAAAGTCGGCCCCACGACACGATAATCCCTCGTAATTAATACGTCAATAAGCTTTTGGAAGTGATTACGCTCCAAGATGACTCGATCCATAACTTTTATAGAGGGTGTTATCACACCACTCTGCCTTCGATTTTCTTTTTGTTTTTACTTTGGCATTATCTTTAGCCATTCGTCCATCGTAAGGACTGGCGCGATTTTCCCTGTTTGTGTAGGCACTAGCGTAAGGAAAAATTCAACTACCGCGCTGTAATCATTTGCTTCTACGATAATGAAATAGTCGTGTTCCGTAACCGTCACGTATGCCCCGAGTATTTTTATTCCCTTCTCTTCGGCTTTTTTTCTCCCTTCCCAGAATTTGCTCAGCATCTTTGCGCCATCCCCGTTCCTTCCGGGGCAATTTTCTGGGGTGTGCGTCCAGTGAGCAACGTATATTGTGCCTTTATCAAGGACGACGGATGACCATCCCAATTCTTTTCCATTACCATCGGCGTATAATTTAGAACTGCAGAACATTATAGCTACAAATAATGTGAAAGCACCGAAAATCCCAAATACACCTTGCCTCATGTGGTCTTTTCTCCCTTCATTTTTATAATAAAATTATCAAACATTTTTTTCTAATCCGTATGTCCAAGCCAAAATGCCGCCATCCATGTACTTTACGTTGTTAAAGCCCGCATTCTTCAAAATGCGATAGGCTTGAGCAGCCCGTAATCCAGCACGACAGTAAGTAATAATTTCTTTAGAACGGTCAAGTTCATTAGCCCGTGATGCCAATTTGTCCAGTGGAATATGTTGACATCCCTTGATATGACCAGCCTTATACTCTATTTCCGTTCTTACGTCTAACAGTATAAAATCTTCGACGCGATCACGCTTTCCAACAACCTTTTGAGGAAGGATGCCAATCGTCTTCCCTAATAATTTGTTATTCAGAACATTGGCAGCTATAATAAGGGCATCCATTGCCATGGCGTAAGGTGGGGCGTAAGCGAGGTCAAGCTTAGATATCTGGTCGACCGTTGCGCCAAAGGTCAGAGCCGTTGCAATAATATCGATACGTTTATCAACCACGCCTTCCCCAACAATCTCAGCGCCCAGGAGTCTTCGGGTAGTCACATCGGCAATTAATTTAATAATAATGTCCCTTGTTCCAGGGTAGTAATGGGCCATATCTCCTGCGGGGACGATGGTGGATTCGATCTTAAAACCTTCTTTGACGGCCTCTCGTTCGGAGAGACCCACCTTCCCAACGTTCAGCTCAAAAACCTTTACAATCAAGGTACCCAATACACCTTTAAAGGTATCGATACCGCCCGTAGCATTAATAGCGGCGACGCGACCCATCTTGGCTGCCGTAGAACCCAGGGCAATCCATGCTGGTTTTCCCGTTACTAAGTGAATACTCTCGGCACAATCGCCAACAGCATATATATCAAGGACATTTGTTTCCATTCGTTCATTTACTTTGATTGCGCGTGTGGCACCAATTTCTATACCAGCCTTTTGGGCTAATTTGATATTAGGTTTGATTCCAATGGAGAGGACGACCATGTCTGCCGGTAACTGCCGTTTGCCGGTAATTACTTTGGTCACACAGTTACCTTCGTTTCCTTCAAAAGATTTTACGCCGTCTGATGTAACGATCTCTACGCTTTTTTCGGTTAAGTGGTTTTGTACGAGCATTGCCATGTCTTTATCTAGGGGCGGTAGGATTTGATCGAGGAGTTCAACAACAGCCACTTTAATGCCCCTTAGAACGAGATTCTCCGCCATTTCCAGACCGATAAGGCCGCCGCCGACAATCACCGCATTTTTGACCTTTCCACTATCCACGAGCGATTTTATCTTTAGCGCATCGTTAACAGTTCTCAGGGTAAAGATATTGCCCAGAGAAATTCCAGGTAGCGGAGGGATAATGGGCTGTGCCCCTGTGGCAATAATGAGCTTGTCGTAATTAAGGACAATAGCTTGTCCATTTTCAAGATTTTTGACTTGGACTTGTTTAGCCTTTATATCAATGGCAGTAGCCTGATGCATGGTAAGAACATCGATATTGTGCATGTTTTTTAAATAGGAGGGTTCTTTGACGATAAGTTTTTTGGAATCCTTGATGATATCTCCAATGAAATAAGGCATACCACATCCTGCGTAGGAAATGTATTGTTCGTCAGTTACAACAATAATTTTTATCGTAGGCGATTCGCGCCGTGCCTTGGCTGCCGCCTTCATCCCTGCCGCCACGCCACCGATGATTACGAGATGGTTGCTCTCATTTGGCATATAGCTTACCTCCAATCAAAAATGCTCATTTCCTTCATTATTATAAAAGAAAATTTGTTAATATGTTATCCATTTCCTACTCTCTTTTCTTAAGAGAAAGATGTGCTTTTCCTGAACGGCTGCCTTAAGAAGACTTCCCAAAAAACCAACAAAGGTAATTTTCTTCAAGAAGGGGAGCGCTAACCATCCAACGGCAAGATGTCTTCCCAGGCTGACAACCTCACCCAAGACCTTTGGATGATACGGTTCTCTCACGCCACCAAAAATATCGGCGTAGATATTGTATGCTACCAACCGTCCTTGCTGCAATGCAAATTGGGCAGCAGTGGGAACTGGTTTTCCTGTATAGGGATTC
>JAGWZR010000268.1 GCA_018968795.1 Planctomycetota bacterium
GAATATTTGAGATAATGGTTATCAAGGAGGAAACGCGCCGTTTAATAGCTGAACAAGCAAACACAAACCTGATAAGAATAGCTGCGAAAAAAAATGGAATGAGAACGTTGAGAGAGAGCGGATTAATAGCAATCGATGACGGACTAACTACGATTGAAGAAATCGTAAGAGAAACAATGTAGGGATAATTTCTAACGAGGAATCGTTTCAAACTAATAAAAAATCAAGTGCAAATTGAAAATTATCTATAAAGTATTTTACAAAGAGGTGGCTCACTGATGCCCATTTTTCAATACAACGCAGTTAATAGCAAGGGACAGACATTAAAAGATCGGATTGAGGCATCTAATTCTGATGATGCTATTGGGAAAATACGCGCATTAAGCTATTTCCCTACCAGTGTAAAAGAAATACATATTCGTAAAAAAGGCGGCGAAGAGACTGTTAAAACAATATCAGCAAAAAAACGCACGATATCTATCTCTTTCGGCAGGGTAAAATCAAAGGAACTAACAGCTTTTACACGGCAACTCTCAACGCTCCAAGACGCTGGTTTACCCATCATACGCGGTTTGAAAATACTCGAATCACAAATAAAAAGGGGGTTGCTTAAAAATACGATCACTAAAATCATCGAGGACATCGAAGGGGGAAGCACCCTCGCAGGAGCATTTGCGAAACATCCGAAGGTCTTTGACAAACTTTACGTTAGCATCGTAAGGGCAGGAGAGATAAGCGGCGCCTTAGGCGTTATTTTACAACGATTAGCCGATTTCCGCGAAAAGATAGAAAAACTCGTCAGAAAAATAATCAGCGCCATGATATATCCTACCGTAGTCATCGTTGTCGCTGTTGGTATTTTAATAGGCCTCATGATTTTTATCATTCCTAATTTTGCAAAGATTTTCGAAGAATTAAATTTATCATTGCCTGCTCCGACTAAAATGCTTATTGCATTGAGTTCGATCTTAAAGACACAGTGGATGCTTATCCCTTCGGTGCCTTTGGGAATTTTCATTTTCTATAAGATCATGGGAAAGATAAGTAAAGTACGATTACTGATAGACAAAAACAAATTTAGACTCCCGATTTTTGGAACAATTATAAATAAATCTGCCGTTGCGAGGTTTGTTCGTACACTTGCCACTTTGACATCGAGCGGAGTTCCCATCCTGGACGCCCTTAATAATGTTAAAGAAACATCGGGAAATGCAGCTATGGCTCAGGCCGTCCAGCACATTCATGATAGTGTGAGGGCGGGAGAAAGCATTACAAAACCCCTTCGAAACTCTAAGATATGCGATGAAATCGTAGTCAATATGGTTGAGGTTGGCGAAGAAACAGGTGAATTAGATAAAATGCTTACCAAAGTTGCAGATAACTATGATGACGAGGTAGATAGGGCTGTAGAAGGTATGGTCAGCCTTATAGAACCTGTTATGATTATATTCCTCGGAGGAACTGTTGGATTTATCGTAATTGCCATGTTCGTTCCTCTTATAAAATTAATGCAAGGTATTGGTGGTCAATGACCCCAAATATCGCCTCAAGCGTATGAAAAAAATTGGCTTTACCCTGGTGGAGTTAATCGTGGTTATGGCCGTAGTCGGTCTTCTTACAGGTATAATACTCCCTGTCTTTCTGCATGGAGGACTTGACGAGGGTGTTAGTGCCTTCCAGAGCACTGTACTTTCTGCAAAAACTTTTGCCGTAACACAACGGAAACGTTGCATCCTGACTTTGAATGCCAACTATTATATATCGCCCAATCCACTACCATGCACACTCAGTATAGAAGATACGGGAAAAACCTTTAAGAAACAATACCGGCTTCCGAAATATATAAGATTTTGGAAGTATAATTCTGCAAACTTTCAAAGTGGAACACAAACTATTTATTTCGAACCCAACGGCATTTCATACGATTCACAGAGCAGTAGCAATACCCCTATGGACACTGTCATCACTTTAAGGGACGAAAAGACCAAAATAACAGCCGATCGAACAATTATTGGCAACACATGTCAAATAAAAAAATAGAAGTTGGATTTACGCTGATTGAGGTACTTATTTCCATTTTTGTACTTGCCATTGGCATCTTTGGCGCCATGGCGCTGTTTCCCGTAGGGATACGTCAAACGGATAAAATTGTCAAAAACACCGTAGGAGCCATTTCGGCGGAAATACCACTTGCCTATGTATCATACAAATATCCAGCCGGAAATACGGGAGGTGCAAATTACAATATCCAAGATGTTGTAAGCCTTATCTCTGGAACGACTACCCCAACCTGCTATTTCTACCCAGCCACAGGCACCATCACAATAACGGGTAATTCCCAGTATGGTTGGAATATGTCTCTCGTACCCGTAGATATGGACACACCCGGCAATGGAACTGCAACATCTGTAGGAGAAACTTACCTTCTTAGACAACAAGCCGCCGTATACAAAAACTACGCGACAAATAGCGGGACAGCTAATTTCACCTATGGAGCTGCGATAATATCGAACGTATCAAACATTAACAGCATTTCAGTAAATGATTTTATTTGCAATACTCAGAATCACATCTGGTATCGGGTAACAGGCGTTAATATCTCCGGTGGTAGTGTGACGATAAAACAGTCTTACGAATATGAAACTGCTGCCTCTGCCCCCTACTTATCGACAAATACTATCGTGGACATTCATAATGCGATACTGTCTCCGCATTAGCATGTAAAAACAAACCCTTTTATTAAAAAGGATTCAAGTATAAAGTATTCGACTAGTCATGAAGAAAAAACATGCTGGTTTTACAATATTAGAATTGTTAATCGTCATCGCCCTTATGTCCATCCTATGGGGTGTCGCTTATGCCGTGTTTTACCAATCAAAAAGGGTATTCTCCTTATCAGGGAATAAATTGGAGATGTACCAGTTTGCAAGGGTAGCCATGGATGGTATTTCCAGAGATTTGAAGGGCGCTACATTAAAAGACAACGTTGATTATTTTAAATCCTTTACTCTTGCAGAGGCAACCGGGCTTACTCCGCCGCCAGAAAGCAACAGTAGCATCCTTTCTCTCCTGTCACTGACACCGAATGGGTCGTCAACACCCGCTACGCTTATTACCTATTACTTAGATAATGTAGACGAATTGATGCGGGCAGAATATAACGACACATCATATGTTTATGGGACTGTGACTAATTTTAACCCTGGCTCAGCCACGTTTTATAGGCTTGCGGCAAATGCGAATTATTTTAACCTTGCGTATGCCACGGGAAGCACATGGGTAAGCGCCTGGGACAGCACAAGCGGCACTACGACAGGTCGTTTGCCCGACGCTGTGAGAATAATATTGCAGATATACGGTACCGGAACCGGAAACAAATTGGAGATAGGCACTTTTACCACGGAAATTAGACTCCCCTATCGTGTAACGCACTAATAAAAATTTTCATGACAACTTATTTA
>JAGWZR010000269.1 GCA_018968795.1 Planctomycetota bacterium
GTATATGTTGGCTCCCACTCTTTATGCACCCTTTGGGTAAGAAATCCCATCGTATAATCAAAGGCGCCTTGAGTTTTTGCAGTACCGTCTTTGAAATCAACGCCGATACCGGTTGCTATAGATTCAATACTAAAATTGGTCTTATATCTATCTGATTCGGGTTTTGTCTGGAACCAACTGGATTCTGGCTTTATCTCTTGAAGTGCATCGGCAACCCTATCCATGTCTAAACCAAGCATAGGGGATCTGAGGTATTTATCCCTTATATCTTCGGTCTTCTTTTTACCTGCACCAATCTTCTGGAGTTCTTTCCTGAGTATCCTGACGGGTGTTCCCGGACCGCTGCTAAAGGTTACAATGCCGCTTTTGTCCACGACAAAAGTATTGACTTGTGGTCAAGTCTCTGGGATATATTTATCCACATAATCCTTTACCACCTTAAAATCTGTATCTATCAGGTATGGAAAAGGAATATCTACCCTTTCAACAAATTCAGCAGTTTGATGGACATTGCTTAACATGCTTATGGCAAGGATTTCAACTCCATAATCTTCCATTAGCCCCTGCATAACCTTTGCCCTGCCTTCACAGCCGCCACAGCAGTCTGAAAACCAGATAATGACCGGCTTTACTCCCCGATATGCCGAAAGGGTAAAACTTTTGCCTTTAGTGCTGGGAAGCGTAAAATCAGGGGACTCAGTACCAACCTGCACAATATCTGCATTCGCACAAGTCACGGCATGTGAAGTTCCAAATAAGATAATAAAGTAGAAAAGGAATGGATAAAATCTATGCTTCATAAAACAAATTTGCAAAGTAACAACCTAGCGCGGTGTAGCCGCAACAAAAGATAACCACCCCTCATCCACTCTTCGCAAGGAGGAAATAAAGTGGAGGTAAAAAGCTTGCTAAAAAAAGTTTTTACACAGTAAACATTCATGAGCCATAATAGCTCACAAAAGAGCATGAAAATATATCACCATCCCTTAATCCCTCCCATCAAGGGATGGAAAGTTCCCTCGCCCCTTGTGGGAGAGGATATGGGTGAGGGGTATTTTCGTGCCAATACTATAGAGTGGCAATTCGATATTTAAATATCATACAGATTATTTTTATTCCGGCATTAACCGAGCCACTTATAGTTCCTGTATTTTAGGCTTCCCGATTCGAGATTCTTCTGACTCTATACAGTGCTCTAAAACCTGTTTCCTGGCAAGATCAGAAAAATTTTACAACTCTTTGATCAAGTCACTATTTGCATTAATTAAGTGTCTCGATCCTTATATCATCATAATAAGCGGTGGCTGATTCTCCCGTATTGTCTGTATCTGTCATAATAGCTATTCCTCCTGCAAGCGGCGGTTCTTCTCCGAAAAGCATCTTAAAATCCTCGTAAACATTTCGTAGTTCAGTGATCCATTCCCCTAAATTTTCATTTCCACTCTCAACTGCTACCATAATTGCCTTCGAATAGAATGTATTTGGAGTGTGTTTTCCTTGGGGAAGTTTGTTTGACCAGATGTAGTTGATGCTTTTTGTTAATAAAGGAAACCCCGAGGGAAATATTACATATACTCTTACAGCATAATCATCCCCTTCTTTTTCCATTTCATTACCCTTTTTAATAATGTTTTTTATCTTCCACCTCCATGTCAGTATAGGATATTCCTTAGGATTATACTTATATTTATAAATCAAGGCAGATGCTGAAGCACTGCTTTCAGCTTTCAATACATGACCGTTTTCTGTTTTGACAACACTGTATTGAGTCTCTCCCTTGATCTTCTTGCTTTTCCATTGGAGTTTTAATCCATTTTCAAAATCATCGATAACTATCATTTGTTCAGCAGCACAGTTTATGGAGATGCATATAGTAACCAAGATTGTAAATAGAACGCCTTTCATTGGCCCGACTCCCATTTACGCTTATTAATCGTATAGCCTGCTATCTTACCAATGAAAGGAATTGTTAACATACATGGTAGAGTTGTACAGTGTTTTGTGTCCCGCAAGTCCCTGAGACCAATGGTCATGCCTTCGTGGCCCATGTGTGGTTGATCCTGGTAAGTACCTAGCAAGCGATCCCACCACGACAGATTAAACCCAAAATTGGAGTTCGTTTCACGCTCCTCAATGGAGTGATGCACTCGATGCATATCTGGTGTTACGATGAACCACCGCAGTGCTTGATCTACGCCGCGCGAAACGCCTATGTTACCATGGTTGAACATGGACGTGGCATTGAGCAACACTTCGAACACGAGCACCGCCAACATGGACGATCCCAGTACCGCGATCACAGCAAACTTGATCAGCATGGAGAGGATGATCTCGAAGGGATGAAACCTGATGCCAGTAGTGACATCAAAGTCCAAATCTGCATGGTGCATGCGATGGATTCGCCAGAAGACAGGTATTGCATGGAACATTACATGCTGAAGGTAGATGATAAAATCCATAGCAACCACCGACAACACAACAGCAACCCAATACGGCAACTGGAAATGATTGAAAAGCCCCCATCTGTGCTCCTGGGCAAATACTGCCACACCCATGGCGGCAGTGGGAAAGGCGAAACGCAACAGAAAACTGTTAAGGAACACCACACCCAGATTGTTAATCCAACGGAGCGCCTTCGAGACTGTAAGCCTTCGCCTGGGCGCCATGAACTCCCACAGAGCCATAATCAATAAGATACCAAAAAAGAACACAAGACGAATAATGACTTCATGGCTCATGACAAATTCACTAACGCCCATGATTCTTGATTGGTGGTAAGTAGTTTCTACAAACCCCGAGATTCTGTTGAGATATTCCATCATAAGATAAAAACTTAGTATAGATGATGAGTTTTATTGCATAATATTCCTACTCCGAGACAAAAGTGTTTTGTTGTCTATTCTTCCAGTGCTTCGACAAGGTTCCCGTCCTTTTTGATTTGCTCTATGAGTATTTTTCGCAAGATATCAAAGGCATCTAACATCTTTGGATTTGCCAGCCGGTAATAAACGACATTCCCGTCTTTCCGCGTGGTGAGGATACGGCGATCGCGCATCATACCCAGATGCTGAGAAAGATTACCCATATCAATACCGATTCTCGTAGAAAGTTCGGTCACGTTCATTTCGCTCTCACGGAGGGTATTGATAATCTCCAGCCTTGTTGGATGTGAAAAAACCTTACACATCTCCGCATGGTATTCGTAAATCTTTTTTTCTATATTCTTCTTTTGTATCTTAGCCATAAAAGGGTATTAGAATAATAGTATTTTATAAATTTCTAAAATACTATAAAACTCAAATCTTATATTGTCAATGACGCTCCCCCGGCAGGAGCCGGGGGTTTCTTAAATTACAACGTTAATTGCAGTTGCCCTTTGTCTTCTTTTTCTTGATACTCAACATAGGCGAAAATTTCCTTTTCATTTAGGCCTATACACGATACACAGTA
>JAGWZR010000007.1 GCA_018968795.1 Planctomycetota bacterium
GCGTAAGATGTGAACCAGCGAAAGAACCGAGTTTTCACGACATCTGATGGGGTATTTTTCATGTAAGGTTGGGTGGAGCTACTGTCTCCCCTCTAAAAAGAGGGGCTGGGGGTGTGTTAGGGCGCGCCCAACAATGTCTCACTTACAAATTACGATTTAAATCCCAAATCGTTAATCTCAGATTTGTTGGATGATGGGTTCGCCTTGCTTAACCCATCCCACTTGGCTGACCCCTCAACCATTTTTGGGGGACATTATAGATTTTACACCCTTGCAAGAGGCAGATTTTCTACAACAAGATTTGGTAATTTGCCAGAACCTAATACCTCTTTAGCATCAAGAATTTCTATTCCTACTAATTTCTCACCAGGTCCGATATTAAGCGCAATTTCCTCGTTTAATCGAAGTGTTCTGCATTCATACTCGCCCTCAATTAAACGAATGTACAGGGCATCTACTTCAGGATCATAGCTGATTTTCATTACGATACTCCCATTTAAAAATACATTGTATAAACAGTTATCACAACAATTTCATTTTGTTCTTCTTTGATCACAGGAGCAACCTGTTTAACTGTATAAAATTTTCCTTGCCAATTCTTGTTAAAAGGAAAGCTAAAACGACATAATTCACGTCCAAGTTTTGCTGGTTCACGGCAGCCATGCAAGATCGTGTAGCGAACCTCTGTTTCAGTTGCGCCACGTTCGAGACGTTGTTCTTGTGCATGTCTAGTTAATCGAATGGGTTTCATTTATTTCTTTTAACGAGAATTTATTTTAATTTATGGGGTATTGAATTACCAACTAAAAATTATCTTTCGGATAGTTTCAGCATACAGGCTCGCACAGATGATATTTACAATCACTCAGGTTTTCCATACTTCGAGGCACGCTCCCCTCTAGGAAGAGGGGCTGGGGGTGTGTTAGAGCGCACCCAACATGTCTTACTTCCAATTTACGTTTTACAAATTACGATTTAAATCCCAAATCGTAAATCTCAGATTTCTTGGATGATGTGTTCGCTTCGCTTAACTCATCCTACTTGACTGAAGACTGGTAACTAAAATCCAGGGCTTCTTACGATAACGAAAATCGACGGATTGAAATTGTATTTATCGATTATGCTTTTTTGTATTGAGAAATTACCTCGTAGGAATACTGTTTTTTCATTTGACTATAACCTCTATAGGTGACCCTATACTACTTTTCGACTTACAGTTAAAAACTGGTACATGCTATTATACTTATGCAATAGAAAATACCAATATTTATTTTTTAAGGTGTAACCCTTTCGCCCCTCCCAGGAAAAACCAAAAAAAGCTTGCATTCTTCTTCTTTTTTGTATTATCATCCTTTTTTAAAGAAAAAACAATTTCCTATCATCTCTCCATTTAAAATAAGCTTGAGCAAAGGCGGTCGCGGCGTCCGAAGCCCTGTCGATGGGTTGTAGGCTGGATTATACAGTCTGTATAATCCGGAATGGGCGATTGGCGAAAATGCAGAAAAAGCTTGATGCGAAAGTAGTTACAATACGTGATAAGAAGACACGACAACTCCTTATATATAGAGCGAGAGATTATGTGTTTGCCGTTTTATACAGACTGTATAATCATTGTTAGGCTTGAAGAAGAATGACTACTCGAACTGAAGCAAAAGAATTTGAATCCCTTGTTGCCCGCATTGAAGAAATCGCTGCGCCAAGAGGCGCTACGGTTACCATAAATGACCGCATTCGCAATTCTATAACTAACTCATTACAGGAAGTTGATGTTTCTATTCGCTATCGAATAGGGTCAGTGGATATTGTCATTTCCATCGAGTGTCGTAAATGTAGTAGGAAATCTGACGTGCGTTGGATTCAGGAGTTGGTAACAAAACGTGCGGACTTGCATATCAACAAGACAATCGCGGTCTCTGCGACAGGCTTCTCAAAAGCAGCTCGTCAGGCGGCAAAGATTCACGATATCGAAATTCGTACTATCTTTGAGATTTCTGCAAAGGATTTGCAGGACTGGTTCCTGCCAACAGGTGCTGTCCATATCTTTAGAAAGATTGAGCAGATGAAGTGTGTCGTGTACTTGGAATGTACCGATGGTGGGCCAACAGATTATGGTTTGGAGACGCGAGACGAATTTGAGCCGATCTTCTTCCATGAAAAGATTCAATCTCCGTTTCCCGCTGCGACTTTGTTCCATTTGTACGAACTGAGTAATGACGAGAAATTCTGCTCCATTCCCTTAGATGGCACCATGACAAAGTTTGAATTCGGCATTTCCGGAAATCTTACGGTAGGCGGAGTACCCGGAAAGCTAACTGTGAAGGCTCCAGTTGGGAGATACGCGATTCATTTTGTACATTTTACTGCATTAGTTGGATATGAAGTTGCATCGTGTGAACCAGATTCAGGAAAGCACCATCGTTACACGTTGCCAAGTGGAGAGATTCAGCGAAGCACTTTCCCGGCAGAGCTTTTCGGCTTGCCGTTCGAATTCGAACACCTACATGGACCTCACGGGGAGGATCGTGTTTCATATCGCGTGCTGAATCATAAGAAGAGCAGCGGAATTAACGGGGACATAGATACCCTAAAAAAGCCTAACAAAACATTGGAGTGAACGAGTGCCACAGGACACTTTTTTAGGTAGCATTGTTTTAAGGCGTGCAAATCTGGGGAATAATAGGGGCACATCCTTTTTTTCTATTACGGATGACAAGAAAATCTACGTGTGAATGTATAATAAAATAGGTTATTCCGTCAACATGAATTTAATATTGAAAGACAAATCGGGTTCAGCGTCTTATCTGGATAATACGCCTCACGAACCGACGGAATATTGTTGCGCTTATTCTCAGCAGGAGCGATACGCTCACCGTATCGAGAAATATTTCTCGATATGCTTTTTTACCCGATACACTGTCGAAAAGCGCCCGTCTCAATGCAGGATGGGCGTCTGCGATTCGGATGATGGGCGTTAGAAACCCATAATAAGCGCCCCATATAACAAACTTCCTTACCACCCTTGCGTACGGGAGGTCTTTTTTGACATCGTTAAAACCGTCTATATAATTTTGAAATGCCTTTTCCGATATTCCCACATCCATCATGGTTTCCGCCGCTTTGATACCCATCAGGCAAGCCGCATTGACGCCTTTGCCTTTGAACGGGCGGATGAGACCGGCTGCGTCTCCAATGGTGACGTATCGGTCCCCAAAAAGGTGTTTTGCAGGTTTTACCGGGAAACAGCCGCGATGGTAATCGAGATTACCCAGCGATTCTCTGAAATTCTTCGGGAGTATTTCCAGCACATCGGGTAGTTGCAGAAATTCATCCATTGACCGTGAAGAGATTTTTGCGCCGGCGATGTTAATGGTGTAATGGTCGGCCTTGGGAGTAACTGCGCCAAATTCTATCCCTTTGAGTGAAGGTAAAAAGGCATGGATGTATCCATCAGTATTCTCAAGGTCATGATGCTGTCCCTTTGGGTGAAATTTGGTTAGTATAGTTAATAAAAATTTTGGTGACTTATAGGGAGTCTCCCTTTCAAATATCTTATCAGTGCCTTCTTCAAGGCCGAATGCGCCCACGACAACATCCGCTCTGACATGTTTTGTCTCGCTGTACACGGTAACCTTTTCTTTACCGATTTCTACATCAGTGACCATACTTTGTATAATAGTTGCACCAGCTTCTTTTGCTTTTTGCAGGAGGTAGGCATCGAATTGAATCCTGCGGAGGGCGTAAGAGATTTCTCCTTCTCCATCAAGCTTGATGACATGACCATCGGTATGGAGGTAATAGCCGGGCACCTCTCTTTTGACTAAATGCCACGGGAAGGGAATTCCCAGTTGATCCTCAATAATGTGTTCAATAGGTTGCGAGAGGACGCCTGCACACTCATTGTGTTCGATACCGCCTTCAAAATCTTTAAGTTCATAAATGATGACATCTATAGCAATATTCCGTTTTTTAGCAAGATTTTTCAGAGCGATTGCACAACTTGCACCTGCCGGGCCTCCGCCAATTATGGCTACAGTTTGACCGTTTTCCAGAGGGCCTAGCCCTGATTTTTTTAGGATTTCTAATTTTTTCTGATGCTTCCGATGTATACGACTCTTAAAATTATCATACGCCTGTTTCACAAAGGCAGAAAAAATGTATGGGGACATGGCAATGTGCAGACGGATGTCTATAGCCTTTAAAAAAATCTCTTTGTAACTGGCATTTCCAGTAACCATGTTCCACAGGATGCTGTTAATTTGGACAGACTCCCAGGCATTCTGCCATTTTGTAAGGTGGTCAATTTGCGCATTTACCAATTCCTTTCGTGACGTAGTGTAATCATGGATACTGAACATGAGGTTGCCAAAGAAGTTGTCTTGCGCCAAAAGCTTTAAGGCAGGTTTGAAATACCCTTTCTTGAAGTCTTCTTCAGAAATGCCGTATTTAAAGATCGTATGTGCGGCGAGCCGCGCTGTGTCAAAGGCAGATTCAATGCCATTCTTGTAGGTACGTGAAATACTGGCATCGCCGATCATTACAAATCTATTTGTATAAGGATGCGCAGCATGGGAAATCGGTATTTTAGGAAAGCAAATACAAAGGTCTTTCGGCAGTGACCATCCTTGAGGAAGAAGCTCTCGGACCTTTGAATGTTTCATGAATTCTAGCAAATGAGCCTTTGTTATGTTTTCCTTTCCAACGAGTGAAACAGTAAGATAGTCTCCTTTCGGTATAAAGGCGGCGAACTTGATTGGCTTAATCCCCAGCGCAAAAACGTAAATTGTATTTTTAAAATGCTCTTGAATAAAAGAGCGACCTAGGTGGAGTTCTGAATTGCATGTCCGCACGGATTGGGGTTCTCGGTATCCAAATTCCTTGCCTACAATTCTTTTTATAAGAGCCGTGTTAAGCCCAAATGCGCCAACGACAAGGTCTGCGGATATCTTTTTTCTTATGCCCGCTTCATTATAAACAATGGTTACAAAATCTTGAGGATTTTTGGGTAACTCAATTTCTTCAACAACGGCAGGAAGTACCTTTGCTCCTTGCGATGCCACATGTTTCAGGAGAAAATCGTCAAAACTGATGTTGGTTGTTAATTCTGAAAATCGGGGGCCGTTTCCACGAAAGACAGTTATAATTTTTGGTTTGTGTCCTGGCACAGGATGATATAACGAAATACCGCGTTCTTGTGTTTGAAAGTAATAACCATCTATTTCTTGCTGAACGCGTATTTTCGGGAGTACAATTCCCTCGCCTTCCATTTTTTTTGTAAGAATTTCCGATAGGACTCCTGCGCACATGTTACAACCAACAGGACCCTTCTGAATAAAATCTCTTCCATCAAGGATAGTTATATCTACCTTGCGTTTATATTCTTTTGCAAGCCTTAATACGAAATGGGTAAAGAAACTTCCTGCCGGCCCACCACCTATTACCACAATGTTTGCGTTATCTTTGAGAGGAAGCACCATTCTAGTCGTTCTTTCTTATCAATGAAAACAAAGTAGCAGGCAGCAGGTTTAATAAGAGTCTCGGATGTAGGCTCTTAAAAAAGATGTCTTTGTACGTGGCGTTTCCTGTCACCGTATTCCATAATACTTCATTCATCTGCCGTGTACTCCAGCTATCAGGATGTTCTGACATATATTTTATATGATTTGATACAACGTGCTTCTGTCTTGATATGATATCGTTTGCCATGAGAATTATACCGCCATAAACATTATCTCGGCCCAGGAGCATTTTTGCGGGTTTAAAATAGCCTTCTTCAAAATCTTTCTCTGAGACACCTCGTTCAAATGCGGTTTTTGTGGCTAGCTGCGCCGTGGTAAATGCAGAGTCTATGCCATTTTTGTACGTGCGGGAAATTCCAGCATCCCCAATGATGACGAGCCTGTTTGTGTATGGATGTCTGGCGTGGTTAAGCGGTATCCTCGGGAAACAAACGCATCGTTTCTTCGGATCATCCCAGTCTTTTGGAAGCATTTTTTGTATCTTCGGGTGATTTAAAAACGTATGTAACTGCGCCTTATCCATATCTCTTTTACCTACAAGGCATATAGTTAGAAAATCTCCTTTGGGGATAAATGCAGCAAATTTTATGAATTTTGAACCCACTGAGAAGACGTAGATATTCTTGCCATACAGTGCATTATTTACCGTTCTTGTTGGATAGATGTCCATGATGCAGGATTGAACTGTTTTGGGGGGAACATAGCCAAAACCCAATTTATTCAATTCATACAGGGTGTCTGAGTTAACCCCAAATGCCCCCACAACAAGATCTGCCGCATGTTCTGCCTTTAGTGCTTCCTCTCCGTAGGTAAGTTTTATAAGATCTTTCGGATCCTTTGGTATCTGTATGGTTGTCACAGGATGTAGAATAATATCAGCCCCCAAGTCCTGTGCATGCTCTAAGAGAAAATGATCAAAACTTTTACCGATATCGTAATTTGCAAACTTGGGTCCGCTGCCCCGAAATACCGTAACAATATTTGTCTTGTGCGGTGGATATGGGTAATGTAAAGGTATGCCGTATTCAGGGAGCTGGAGGAAATAACCGTCAATCTCTTGCTGAATGCAGGCTGATGGAAGGCGGATGTTCTGTTCGGAAAGTTTATTTATGAGCGCTTCAGAAAGCACCCCGGCGCTCATGTTACAGCCCTTAGCTCCTTTCTTGGCAAAATTCCTTTTTTCGAAGATTGTTACTGAAATCTTGATGCCTAGCTGTTTTGCATATAGTAAGGCGAAATGTGCGAAGAAACTTCCAGCAGGACCGCCGCCGATGATGGCTATTTTTGCCCCATTTTTCAGATGCATGTGTATATGAAACCCTAATTTCAAATACCACAGGGAAGCAAAGCCTCAACCAAATCCCCCTTAAAAAAGGGGGATGAAGGGGGTCGTAAAAAACTTCCTAAAAAAAGTTTTTACAGCGATTATTTCTTGCTTTCCAGGAATTTGTGAATTGCTAATTGTGCGATGGCAAATTCCTCAATCTTTCTTACCCGCTGTAACACATGATGCCAGTCCTCTTCAGAGCCGTAAGGGCCTTCTTGCTTGATTTTCTTCTCTAGTTTTTTTAAATCCATTTCTAATAAATCGAGTCTGTTTTTGAGGTCTTTCACGGTTTTCTCCCTTATTTTTAAGGAATTTTCTTTACAGGTTTGTCATATTCACGATACATTGAAAATTCGTCTTTGGCTTTATCCGTCCAACCCTTTGCTATATAAGCTATGCCCAGCTTTTGGTGTATTTCCCTATCTTTGGGTTTATAGGCAAGAGCCTTGTTGAATTCGCTGATTGCATCGTCAATCAATCCGGAAGAAAAGCAAGAAAAACCGAGGTTATAATGGATATAGGCGCTTTGCTTTTTTTTCCCTTCAGGGATGAGTTCCAGGGACTTTCGGTATTCAGCAATAGCCTCGGTATGCATGCCCTTACACCGATAGGCATAGCCTAAGTTATAATGGGACTCTGCCGATTTTGGATTTTGATTAATGGCTGTTTGAAAGGCGCAGATGGCTTCATCCAGCAAACCCATGTCCCGATATAACAAACCTTGATAGTAATAAAGATCGGGATAATTTTTATCTGTTTCTAATATCTTATTATAGGCGGCAAGCGCCTCCGAATACCTACCTTGATTCCAATAAGAAAGCGCAAACTGGAATAGGTCGTTGTTGCTCATGAATTTTAATTTATCATTGACCTGCTGAGGAGTGGGTCTTTGAGAACCCGCAGTAGGTTTCGATACTTCGTCATTGATACCCTTGGAATCATTTATGATTCCAACATTTTTATATGTGGTATCATTCTTACTGCAACTGAGCATAAAAGTTATGAGGAGAATGCCCATGAGTGTTACAGCATATTTTTTCATTCGTCAAACCTTTCTACGTTCTAAAAGTGCGAGGCGCTTCAGGTATAGTAATAAGGTTAAAGCAATCACACAAAATTTGCAAGAAAAATAAGAGGCAAATACGAGACTGGAACGATAATACTAGGGCATAATATTATCTTCTTGTTTCGCAAATTTTTTAAAGCAGTCAGGAGTTGGTGGAATGGAGTTCAGATTGGGGAAAATAACCTGTTTGTCGTCGGCACGCAGGCTGTATTCTTCATTATCAAGCTTGATTGTAGCTTACGCCTCGCTCGAATGATAGAGACAAACTATTTGAGAAGTGAAATCGTACGCTTTTTGCTTAGCCAGCTATAGGCGCCCACGACGGTAAAATTGCGCTTTTCGGGCACAAAGATTTCAGATATGGAGTTATGCACGTTTTCCAGTTTAATATCATGAATCTTCTTTGCCTGTTTTTCTGGGGTATCGGGCGTCTTCGGGACCAAGAGAAGTTCCTCAACGCCAAACCAGTTGGCCATAGCGAGCGGGCTGTCCATGATAAGCTGCGTCTGGCTGAATACCCGCTCTTCAATCCTCGTGAGTTCCTGCTCACTTATTCCTTCACGAGAGAGTTTGTGTATCTCGTCCATAACGGTCTCTGTCGTTTTTTCAAAATTTTCCTTCTTCGTTGATGTATAGATATCAATAGATCCCACGTCAGAAAACATCGTAGGGTAACAGGTGATTTCATAGACCAGACCCAGTCTCTCACGAACATTTAGCAGCAGTCTGGAGCTGATCCCTCCTCCCAGAATATCTGCGAGTAAAAGCATAATAAGGACATTTTTGTGTTTATAGGGATATGCCTTATGACAGAGTTTGAAACTAACCGTTTGCGATGGGGATTTTTTAAATAAACATTTTGGCTCGGTTTGCGCGGTTTTCAGAGGCGGTTTTTGCGCGGAAAACTTTCCCTGTAAATTTCCAAATATTTCACTTACGCAGCGGGTAACAAGCTCTTTCTGGAAGTTTCCACTGATGCAGAGAACAATATTCTCTGGAACGAAGAATTTTTTATAGTGTGTATTCAGGTCTTCAGCGGTTAGCGCCGCGAGGGTCTTTTCATCTCCGAATAAAGGTGCATCCGTTGAGCCGTCCTTCCACATCAGGGAAAAGGACATGTCATCAATACCTACGTAATCCCCTTTGACGTCCACAAATTGTTTCATTTCTTCCTGGAGGATTCGCCTTTCTATCTCAATATCGTCTGGTCTGAAATTTCCGCCAAGGATGATGTCGCCCAGGATGTGCATGCCCGTTTCGATGTGTTTGTTGTGTAGCTGGATAATTACGGCGGAATATTCTGGCGACGTGTAAGCGTCAATGTCTCCACCGATACTATCTATAGTTTGGAGTAACTCGAAAGAATTCTTGAAACGCTTCGTTCCGCGAAAAAGCATGTGCTCAAGGAAATGTGAGATGCCGAGTTTTTTTTCTTCCTCGTATCGAGACCCCACGCCAACATAAGCGGACATAACCACCGAGTGGATGTGTGGCATCTCGATATAAATTATGCGCAATCCATTTGATAATACTTCTTTGTTATAGGTATACATTGTTTAACTTAGGTCTTCTGTGGCTGCTACCATGAAGGATGCCAATCTGTAAGGGCGCGGCACTCCGTGCCCCTACTCTCTGTGGTTCCCCTTCTTCTCTTAATTCTTGGGCAACCACCTCTCGGGCGTCTCCACGGTTGGCAACCTCGGATATTTCTTTTAAATACGATTTCAGCATTTTGCTTTCTTGTTTACTCCTTATGACCATTTTGTGGGCTGTGAAGTCTCATTCAACTCAATAATGGGTTCTTGTGTCACGACTATCTCTGTCTCGTCAACCTCTGTTTCGGTATCTTTTGATTTTAGCTTTTCCTGAGTATTGAACTGCATCTCAAATAGTTTTTTGTATAAGCCTCCATTTGCAAGAAGTTCCTGATGAAGTCCCGTTTCAACGATCTGTCCCTTCTCCAAGACTACAATCAAATCGGCATGTAATATGGTTGAGAGTCGATGCGCGATGACGAAGGTGGTTCGGTTTTTCACCAGACGATAGATGGCATTCTGAATGAGTTGTTCGGTCTCCGTGTCTACTGATGATGTGGCCTCGTCCAGGATGAGTATGCGTGGATTGGCAAGGATAGCGCGTGCAATGGCGATACGCTGTTTTTGCCCCCCGGAGAGTTTTACCCCGCGTTCACCGATAACCGAATCGTATCTCTTCGGCAGTTCAACGATAAAATCATGGGCATTAGCAGCGCGGGCTGCGGCTTCAATTTCTTTATCCGACGCATCAGATCGGGCATAAGCAATATTTGCCTTCACGGTATCGTTGAAGAGAAAAGACTCCTGGAGCACCATGGCCATTTGCTTACGTAAGGTGTGGAGTTTGACGCCCTTGATATTATAACCGTCGATAAGGATTTCTCCTTTTGTGGGGTCATAAAATCGGGGGATTAATTTTGTGAGGGTTGTCTTGCCGCTGCCGCTTGGGCCTACAAAGGCAATCATCTGCCCTGGACGCGCGTTGATGTTGATGTCCATCAAAACTTCTGTATTTTGGTTGTACGCGAAGTGGACATGCCTGAACTCCACGATTCCCCGTACTGGCGGCAAGTCAATAGCATCGGGCGCATCCTTCAAATCACAGGGTGTGTCCAATATCTCAAAGATGCGCTCTGTGGAGGCAACGGCACGTTGTACCTGGTTGTAAAAGCGCGTGAGACCGGTAATGGGACCGTACATCATCTGGAGGTAAGGGAAGAATATTACAAATGTTCCTGCGGATAGTTGTCCCTGAAGCACCTTGTATCCTCCCAGACAGATGACAACCACAGCGCCGATCTCGGTCATCAGGTCTACAACGGGTCGCAAGGTGGAAACGAGTTGTAATATCCGAACGTAGAGGTTATAGTTCTCGTAGTTTTTATTTCTGAAACGTTCCATTTCATCCGTCTCTTTTGCAAATCCAGCTATAACCCGAATACCAGAGATATTGTCCTGAATCAGGGCGTTTAATTCACCCGTTTTATCTCTCAATGACCGGAAAACCTTTCTGATCCTTTTACCAAAATTATAGGTACACAAAGAGATAAAAGGACAAACAAATAAGGCAATAACGGTGAGCTGACAATCAAGTTTTAAACAAAAATACAATATCCAGCCAAACTTGAACATGTCGGTAATAAAGGTAATGACGGGTCCCACAATCGCCTGTTCGAGTGAATTGACGTCGTTCATGAGGCGGCTCATAATATCGCCGGTCTTATTATTTTCAAAGTAGTTTAAAGGGAATCGCTGGATGTGGTCGTACAGTTGGTTTCGCATGTCATAGATGAGTCTCTGTCCCAGTTCAGAGGTAAAGAAGCCATGAGTCACGGTAATGCCGCTGTTGGCGATATGCATGAGAATAAAACTTGCGGCAAGAAATGCCAGCGTGACGATGGTGGCATTATAACTTTCAAACCAATGTTTGTGAATATAGTGGGAGGCGGATACCAAAGGTTTTGAGAGCGGGATGGGGCTTTTTTGTTTGTGTGATTGGGTTTTGTCGGGAGACATTTCATCAGACCAATTGGCTTGGGTATTTTTCAAATATTTGTCGGCTATCCTGATTTCATCTACCGCAATACCTAATATCTGAGTCGGTAAGACCGCTATATATGCGCTGATTGCTGAGAGAATCAGGATAATGACAGACTTGTGCCAATAGGGCCTCAGGTAGCCTAACAGTCTAACATAGGTATTTTTTGAATGTGGCTTATTCATATCTGAGGGCATCAATCGGATTAAGACGAGATGCCTTTCTGGCTGGATAATAACCAAAAAAGATGCCAACCATGTTTGAGAACAGAAAGGCGATGGCAATAGCGGGAGGCGACAACAATGCAGGCCACCCCCCAAAAGAAGAGACCAATTTTGACAGCACGATTCCAAAAATAATTCCGACTAACCCACCAATGGAGCTGAGAACCGTAGCCTCTGTGAGAAACTGAAAGAGGATGTCTTTCTCTTTGGCGCCGACTGCCATCCGTATCCCAATCTCCCTGGTTCTTTCGGTTGTAGAGACCAGCATGATGTTCATAATGCCGATGCCTCCCACGATCAGGGATACGGACGCAATGCTGCCGAGGAGTAAGGTCATCGTACGGCTTGTTTCCATAATAGTTGAAGCGAATTCGACCTGGCTGATGACCGTGAAGTCATTCTCTTCATGGGGTCTCAGTCGGTGACGCTGTCGTAGGAGCGCGGTTATTTGCTCGATTGCCTCAAAGCGTGTATCGGCAGAAACTGATGAGGCAAAGATAATACCAAGATAAGTAACCCCCATGATCTTTCTCTGAACGGTTGTATAGGGCATGAGAACTACGTCGTCCTGGTCTTGTCCCATGGGGGATTCCCCTTTGGTGTTCAGCACCCCGATAACCTTGAAGGGTACGTTTTTCACGCGAATCCATTTGTCGATAGGGTCTAGCGTTCCAAAGAGATTGGCTACAACGGTCTGCCCAAGGACACAAACCTTGGCCATTATGTTTACATCTCTTTGATTGATAAATCTTCCTGATTCCAGCGGCCAGTTCCGTATAATCTGATAATCGGGCCCAACCCCGGATACATACGTTGTCCAGTTCTGGTTTCCATAAACAACCTGAGTGGTTGTCCTGACACTGGCAGAAACATGATTGACGGCTCTGCATTCCTTTTCTATGGCCATGGTGTCTTCTATTGTAAGGGTAGCGAATCCTGCTGTCATACCCCTGGCGCTAGTAACGGTATGTGTTGTGCTGACGGGGATGATAAGGAGGACGTTCGTACCGATACTTTCGAGTTGTTTTTCAACCATGGACTTGGCGCCTTGTCCGATGCTCACCATGGCAATTACAGCGCCAACACCGATAACAATGCCGAGGATTGTCAATGAGGAGCGCAGCTTATTCCTCATAATTGCACGCAAGGCTATTTTAAAAAGTGTTGGCATAGTTATGAAAGACCTTCTTTAATTGTTACGATGTTGTTTCGCAAAGAGCTTGAGAAGCAGGGGTGGTTGAAGATTTTGAAGGAGTATCGCTCAGTACCTTGCCATCCTTGAGAATAATGACCCTGCGGGCATATCTTGCGATATCGTTTTCATGGGTAACCAGCAGGATGGTAATACCCATGTTACAGTTGAGGTCGCAGAGTACTTTCATGACCTCAGTGCTGGTAACGCTGTCAAGGTTGCCAGTAGGCTCGTCGGCAAGCAGTAAGGTTGGATTGTTGGCAATGGCTCGTGCAATGGCAACACGCTGTTGTTGTCCACCCGATAGTTGATTGGGATAATGCTTTTGATATTCCTCGAGGCCCAGAGTTCTTATTATTTGATGTACTCTATCCGTGTCTGGTTTTGACAATTGCTTACCATAAATGAGCGGCAGTTCAATGTTCTCCAATACTGTCGTTCGGCTCAAAAGATTAAAGTTTTGGAATACAAAGCCTAGCTTTCTATTGCGGATTTCGGCTAGCTCATTTTTTGAAAAGTTGGAGACCTCGATTTCCTCCAGGTAATATTTTCCTTGAGAGGGGCTGTCGAGGCATCCAAGAATATTCATCAAGGTGGATTTACCTGAGCCAGAAGCGCCCATAATGGCTACGAATTCACCCTTTTTAACGGTTAAGGAAATTCCATTTAAGGCCGTAACCGCAACCTCTCCCATCTTATATACCTTGTGAACTGCCTCTAACAATACGATGTCTTGCATAATTTTTAATAACGGCCGCTGCGCCAGGGAACCTTTTGCGGACCTTTTGCGGCCGATTTAGGAGCGATTTCGGCAACCACGACCTCCCGGCCTTCCTTTATATCACCTTCTAAGATTTCCGTGTAATTATCGTCTCCTATTCCCAACTTTACGGCTATTTGCTTCAATTCTTTGTGGTCTAATACCCAGATATGCGAGCTGGTTTTTTTTGTAAATTTCCTTTCACTAAGCGCCTTTTTGTCCTCCTCGCTTTTCAGGACTTCTGCAGGGGTATAACGCAGTGCGGCATTGGGAACTCTTAGGACGTTTTCTGCCTTTGCCACCAAGATGGAAGTGTTTGCCGTCATTCCTGGTTTGAGCTTGAGTGACGAGTTATTTACACTAATTATAGTGTCGTATGTTACGACCATTTGAAAGATGATAGGGGCCATGCGGATCGCAGAGACTTTGCCCTCGAAAACGTCGTCTGGAAAGGCATCAACGGTAAATTTCGCATCCTGTCCCACCTTGACCATTCCAATATCGGCTTCATCAACGTTGGTATCGATCTGCATATGAATCAGATCTTCGGCAATATTGAATAGCGTAGGGGTTTGAAAACTTGATACTACGGTTTGTCCTACATCAACATTTCTGGAGATTACGATACCATTTAATGGGGAGACGATTACGGTGTGTTCCAAGTCTGTTTTTGCAACCCCTAGGGATGCTTTTGCTTGTAATACTTGTGCCTCAGCCAGCTTTTCGTCGGCCAAGCTTGCCTTGTAAGTCGTCCGTGCTGCATCAAAGTCATTAGTGGAGATTATTTTTTTAGCAAACAGATTCTTTGAACGGAAGTAATTCCTTAAACTGTTTTTCAAATTTACCTTTGCCTTTTCTAGGGTAGCTACGGCGAGAGCAAGGGCGGCTTCCCCCATTTTAACCTTATGTTCGTAAGGGGCGGGATCGATCTGAACCACGGTTTGTCCTACCTTGACTTCGGAATTAAAGTCGGCATACAGTTTAGAGACAAGTCCTGTAACCTGACTGCCGATTATCACGGTTCTTACAGGGTTTACGGTACCGGTAGCTGTGACATATTTATTGATATTGCCTCTGTCGATTTTTTCCGTTTTGTAATGAACAGCTTCTTTACTGCTAAGGAAATAAATGGAGATTGCGATGATGGCAATGAGACAGGGAATGCCAATTATGGTGTATTTTTTCATAAGGACTTCCTTGTTTAGTCTAATCATTGCCATTTTCTCGAAAAAGCTATTATATAAATGCCCTCACTACTTTTGGAAAATGCTTATCCTAACGTATATATTTATTATACAAAAAGATGGAAGTCAACTAAGATAATAAAAAAATTTATTAATACCAAAGTTGCATTCAAAATATGTGATACCCCTTACCCACCCCTCGCAAGGGGAGAGAATCCACAAATATCTCCCTCCATTGGCGGGAGAGGCAATGGGAGGGGAATCGTATGAACGCAACTTAGTATCAACAAGCCCTTCTCCCGTTCTCCTTTAAAAATCTCTGCACAACCTTCCAGCTTCCAGCGCACGCCTCTATGCCGATTCATAATTTGAGTCCCGCGGCTTCATATTTTGAAGATAACGCTGCTCCTATCATTTGATTGCTTCCAGTGCAAGTTTTGCCACAAAAACTGAATTATAATTCCTTCTCATTTTCAACTACTTGTCTGAAATATATTACTCGGAGGGACTCAATAACTATTTAATATTTTTCGTAACTTTTTTATATATTACTACGACTACCTAAAATAATAAAACACTTAGCTGCACGAAACATAAGAAAATCAATATTTTTTGATTTAAAAAGAAGGGGATAATATGATACGGAAAATGATTTTCGTTATTGTTTTTTTAATGGTTATCATATCTATCGCTAATGGGCAACAACTGAATATTCGCATAAATGCTCCACGGGATAAAGCTATCGTTTCTGAACGGTCATATGCAGAGGGGATAGTGTCAGATTCAAATGTAAAAGTTTGGGTAATTGTCCATCCGATGGAAGTATCAGATTATTGGGTTCAGCCAAGGGTAACTGTCAAAGAAACCGGATTCTGGAAGGTTAAGATAAATACAGGAATGCCTGGTGATGCAGGCAGGCAGTTTAAAATAATGGCTGTAGCCAATCCAAAAGATAATCTAAAAGAAGGAGATGTGCTTCGTGGGTGGCCTAAAGCACAAGCAAAATCTCAAGTCATCGAGGTGATTAGGAAATTTGGGTTCAATAATGAAATGCAACCATCGAGAAAACGGCTTCATGGGGGATTTTGAATTTCGGACACTTTTTGGGACAATTGTTGATTAAATGTTCTAATCGTGTGATTTGTTGCGTTGTGATTTTACTAAAGTTGGTACCCTTAGGCAAGTGCCATCGGACATAGCCAAATTCCTTCTTATTCTCACACTTCCTTTGCTCTAAACATTTTCGACTACACGTCCGAGGTATATCATTCGGAGGGAACTCAATTGCTATTTAATATTTTTTGTAACCTTTTTCTACATTGTTACGACTACTTGGCTATAAGAAAATATAATATTTTTGATTATTGGAAATGAGGAAGGATATGACACATAAAGAAATTGAAAGGCAAAACTTTGTTTTATGGTATGGTTTTTATGTAACTGAAAAAGAGTTGGAAATTGCTAGAACAAGTAATAAAGAAGTGCTGGATAGGCTTTTAAGGGAATATGCTGAAGAGGTTGACAAAATTGACAAATCAAAACGTTCGCATGGATGGGTTGCCCAATCGAAGAATGCGCGGACACAAGGTTCTGATGCGATATTGAGAATAGATTACCTTTGCCAGCAAAGAAACAGTGATGTTTTGGAGAATGTGCCTAACGGGCTATGAAATTAAGCGGATTTGATTTAGAAAGGAGGAAAATATGCAGCTTATAAGGTTCAGAGAATCATATTTTTTAATGGCTGTGGTACTCTTCGCTGTCTTTACGGTAGGTTCACTTTTACGACTATATAAAATAGTAAAACGCTTAGCTACCCGAAATATAAAGTAACATAATTTTTTTTGATTTAGAAAGCAGGAGGAAAATATGCGGTTTACAAAGTTCAGAGAATCACGTTTTTTAATGGCTGTAATACTTTTTATTGTTTCTACGACAGGTTCGCTTTTTGCCGTGAAAGAAAGCTATGCGCATAAACGTGGTGAACATTATAAAGATTTGGCTAAAAATTGGCAGATGGAGTATGAATATAAAGTAATTGATGCGACTTCCCGTGAGGAAACGCTTAATAAGTATGGGAAGGATGGTTGGGAGTTGGCGTTGTTTTATCCGACCGGTACCTCGTCGGCTGGAGGTAATGGATATTTTATATTAAAGAAGAGAAGCATTGAGAAAAAGAACGATCCTGGCGCTAGCAGTCAAGCAGAAACAAAGAATTGACAGTTGATGGTTAAATGCTTAAAAATAATTACTGACTTTCATTGCTCAAAATTGACGGAGTTGTATAAAAAGTAAAATTTTGGAAATTTTTCCCCAGCTTTAATAGTATAAATGTGTGGTAAATTAGGAATAAAATTCCCACCAAATAGCTTTTTGGACAGAGCTTGGTTGTTTTTTGATAAAATCTTATTTTGTTAACGCGTGTTGGTATTGTGTATAATTTTGAAATACTAAACACATAATGTCTCATGGATCAAATACAGGGTGAAACTCACGATAATGAAATAATCAAGCGCATATTGGATGGGAATATAAATGAGTTTGAATTACTTTTAAAACGATATCAGGGCTTTGTGTTTGGTATTGTAACAAGACATATACCACATGAAATGGCTGAAGAGATAGCCCATGATGTGTTTATCAAGGTTTACAATTCACTGCCGACTTTTAAAAGCAAGACCCCATTTAAGCACTGGCTCTCAAAAATTACCGTGAGGACATGTTACGATTATTGGAGGGAACAATATAATTCACGGGAAACAGCCATGAGTTCTCTTACCGAGAAACATGATAAATGGCTGGAAACAGTTATTACATCTCGATCAGATGAGTTTTTTGAGAAAGAAGAGTTTATTAAAGAAACAAGAGAGACATTAAATTGGGCGCTTGGTAAACTATCTGCCAAGGAGAGGATGGTTTTATCAATGGTATATTTGGAAGGCTTTTCTGTCAGGGAGACAGCAACCCTCCTTGGTTGGAGCGTAGTTAATGTCAAGGTTCGTTCTTACCGGGCGCGTAAGAAACTGCGTAAACATCTTGTAAAGTTATTAGAACAAAGGGAAGAGATAGGAAGAGGGGGAGGAAATAAGATATGAAAAGGAATGTAGAAGACATAAAAAAGATTGAGGAAATACTGGTAGCCGCTCACAGAACGAAAAGTAATTTCGCGGTTACCCAAGATTGGCAAGAAAGAGTTATGGAACATATTTGTCAGATTGCAGCATCAAAAATCAAAATAAATGACGACAAAGTTTTTAGTAAGATACTATGGAGATTTGCAACGGCTGTTAGTGTGTTTGCG
>JAGWZR010000270.1 GCA_018968795.1 Planctomycetota bacterium
GCAATGAATCCCTTGCCAACATCAAGATTTCTAAAAGGCAGCAGGCCTTTGAGCACCTTTGTAATTCTTGCGTATTTGATTTCTATCTGATCTTTTCCGTAGACAGACTTGTGACGCCTTATCACGTTCTTCATTGCTTCTTCCTTATTGTCAAAGAGGGCCATCGAGAAGAAACCGTAGCTGCCAGTTATGGGTGCAGTCAACTGAAATGTGCTAAGCAGAGGAAGCTCGCGGTCTATCGCAGAAAAGCCTCCTCTTGCAATTATAGATCTCTTCTCAAACTCCTTATGAAAGATAAAGTTTTCGAAAAAAGTAAGCAGATAATTCTTTGGAGGTTTCTGCACTGCGATAGTAAAGCGCTTTATTATGCCAATCTTCTTTAGATTGAATACCCTGTACCTTGCAGTATATTCATTAACTTTCAATTCTCTGGCCATTTCGGAATAGCTTATCCTTGAATTTGAGTTGAGAAGTTTTAACAGTTCTATATCGAGCTGGTCTAGCTTTGCGCCGCTTCCTATATTGTTTATGAGAACTTTGTCAAAAGGCATATAGCCAAAGCTCATGAAAGGTATATCTGAGGGTTTCATGATCGGCTGGTAGTCGCTAAGTTTCTCAGTTATTACTGTTTCACGGTGTATGTACTCAATTGGATCTGTTGCAGTAGCATAGACCACAAGATCGTAGTTTCCTTCCGTTAAATATGCACTGAGCACAAGCCTCTCCTCCTTTAGAATCTTAGCGATCTCTTCAGGATTTGGCTTTCTACTGAACTTGAAGACCATTATGTGCCTCTCAAGATATCCGGCACTAGTGGGGTCTATCTCTAGTGTAAATCTTATGTCGAGCTCTTGGGTGAGCCTTTCGATCAATTTGCCCGCAGTAACTCTAGAGCAGTTGGCAATCTTTGAGATTTCGCTCACTGTGGCCCTTGAATTCTCGCTCAGAGCCCTAAGTATCGTTTTTTCACGAGTATGATATTCCATTTTTTAAGCCTTAATACTTTACATTTCATTAAAAATTACTTAATAAAATGTATATAACGTATATAGTCTAAAAGGCTTCATTTTGAATGTTAATACATGAGGACATCACAGAAGGGCATTGCTGCACTGGCAATCATAATTTTACAAGCAGCATTCCTTCCAATAGCGCTCCAGATAGGGGGCCAATCAATAGGAATAATTCAATTCATATTTTACACTTCGATCATCGCAGCAGTTGTTTGCCTTATCGCATCATACCTTGATGATAAATGGAAAGGATTATCTGATTTATTTAGAACAAAAAAGACATTTGTGGTCGCAACAATAGCTGCGCTACTTGGTTACCCGATAACTCTTCTGCTCTTTAACATAGGAGTTATTGGCACAAATGCCAGTGTGGGAGTTGTAGTTTGGAGAAGCTGGGTGCTCATACTTGCAATAATGACTCCGCTGGCACTTAGACAGAAAGTCTCTGTTAAGAGCTCTGCGGCGCTTGCAATTGCATTTGTCGGGATATATATAATTGCATCAAACGGCTCATGGTTGAACCTCAGTGCATCTGAATTACCATATATCATTGCACTGATAGCATCGGGAGTTGCAATAGCAGCGTCAGTTGTTGTGGTTAAGGGACACAGTATAAGTCCTACCGGATTCGTGGCTTTTGCAAACATACTTGCAGTGTTATTTATGCTACCAATAATTGCGGTTTATCACACAAATATAATAATCAACATACCTGCCGCAGCATGGTTGCCTATACTTTTTATGGGCGTGATAAATTCGGCGCTGGCCTCAATACTCTTCTATCAGGTGTTCAAGATCTTCAAGACTACAACGGTCGGAAATGCTATGCTTGTAGTTCCTTACCTGACAATACCGCTTTCCTATATACTCATAGGGACTGCAATCCAGGGCTATTATATAATCGCGGCAATAGTGCTTAGCGTTGCGATACTAATCCAGCAAAGAGAGGGATTACATGCGCCTGAGCGCATAAAATCGGCACATACTTCAGATAGGACGCAGATCTTCGATGTTACAAGTGCCTTCATCAATAACAAAAGTCCGATAATCAGCAGGCACATTTCTGGAGAAAACAGGGCGTTAGCAATAGAGTTGGACGTTGAAAAAGCTGAAAGGTTCGTGGACAAAGAGATACAGCTAGGCGAATCTCTATTTTTCATGCATACAAGACCTCACCAAGATATCAGAACAGAGGAAATTGAATTTCTAAAGGAGATATTAGGACTTAAGGCAGAACATATTGCATTAGTCGGAATGGGAAATCCGGAGGAAATTGAAACTGCATTCCAGAAATTTAATTGATCTGGAAAAATGTAGAATAATTAATGCAGTCCGAACGAAAGCGAAGAGATTTTTTCCGAAAATTAGGAATATGACTTTAGGCCCTGTTTTAGAATGCAGCGGGGCAGATTACAGAATGGCCATCACTGCTTCGTCTTTTTCGGCAAAGAGTCATGTAGTTTAAGGAAAGACCATATGGTCCCTCTGTGGGACGTATTGTTATACTTTTTTATTATTTTCAGTAATTTTTTAGAAGCTGCAAGTGAATATGGGCGATCCTTTATGTTCTTTTCAAAAAGTTCATTCAACTTCATTTTCGGGACTATCCCAAGCTTTTGCGCCATTATACCGTTCGGTACAAAATAGTCCAGCAGTGCTTCTTCAAAAGTGTTAGAATCAGCTGGTAGACTCTTATTTTGATCTATAAGGGTATGAAGTAGTTCATGAAGGATTACTCCTACTGCTTTTGTCTTGTAACTTGGTATTTCTAAATAAATAAGAATTGGCTCATACGATAAAGCTGAAGCACTGGAATGGGATATAGAAGTGGTATTCCCTAAAATAATGCCAATTTTTGTAGGTAATGTAAATCCAAAGTTTGTTTGTAGCTCTTTCTTGATATTTTTTTCAAATTTTGGAAGGTTATTCTGGATTTGTCTAGAAATTTCCCTAATAGATGTTGTACGATTTGAACTGCGGTAACTTAGTTTTTTGAGCAATGATAACAGTTTTGGGTCTATATTTTTTCCATCTGAAAAAGATTTCCAGAAATTGTTCTTTCCCAGTCTATTTATCTCCAAATTCATCTGTTCGTAAATTTTTGAATATAAATAAAATTCTTTTCCTAAAAACTCTGCACCCTCTAACATCTTTGCGGTGACGGCATCAGCAGGACCAAAAAAATTCTGAATCTTACATAATCTTTCTAGATAAGGCTTATCAATAATTACTATTTTCATATCTAACTATTTTAGATAAATTCTGATTTATAAACTTATTGTATCATTCGTATAGTAGAAATCCTCTGATTACGACGAAAGTCACCATTTGCAGGTATCGGTGTACGTTGTAAACAATGTCTATAATTTTTAGCTCCTTTTTGCGCATGTACCACAATCTGCTCCGTAACTCGTCTC
>JAGWZR010000271.1 GCA_018968795.1 Planctomycetota bacterium
TCCAACAAAAGACCCTTATTATTTAAGGCTGCAGCAAAATCTGGTTTAATCTGGATAGCCTTGTTATACGAGTCAAGCGCCTCTCGCTGTTTTCCCATTTCCTCAAACACGTAACCTTTATAATTCCATGCTTCATACACGTTGCCGCTAAGCGTTGTCGCTTTACTGAAAGCATCTAAAGCCTCTGTATATTTTTGTAATTGCACGAGTGCAAGTCCCTTGTTTATCCATAAACTGAAGACATCTGGTTTTATATCTAATGCCTTATCAAACACCTTTACTGCTTCATTATAATTTTGAAGTTGTACCAAGGCGAGACCTTTGTTACTGAGGGCTTCATATTTAATCTTTGCCTGACGTGGGATTGCCGTGGCTTCCTCATCTGTAATTATCTGTGCTACTTTGTCAAAAGACTTGACAGCTTCCATAAATCTTCCCAGCCGCAAAAGCGCCCATCCCTTGCCATTCCATACCTGCGGGTAATCCGGCCTTAGCTTTATAGCATTGTCATAGGCTTTAATAGCCTCTTCGTATTTTCCAAGCTGAAACAGTTCTCCACCCTTATTTGTCACAGTTTCGTAAGAATCGGGCTGTATCTGCAGCGCCTTTTCATAGGCGGCAACAGCCTCCGCATGTTTTCCGAGGCGAGACAAGGCTAGTCCCTTATTTGTCCACGCACCATAGGAATCCGGTTGTATCTCGATTGTTTTTCCGTATGCAGTAAGGGCTTCCTCGTATCGACCCAGAGCATCCAGGGCAAGCCCTTTCCCATTCCAAGCGCCGTACGAATCGGGTTTCAGTTCGATCGCCTTGTTGAAGGCATAAACAGCGTCTTCATGTTTTCCAAGATCCGCAAGGGTAAACCCCTTATCGGCCCACGCCGCATGTTCCGTAGGTTTTATTTCAATGGCCTTGTCATAGGCATCAACGGCTTCCTTGTATTTGCGTAACCTGACAAAACAATTGCCCTTATTAATCCATGCCTCATAATATTTCGGATTAATAGCAATTGCTTTGTCGTACGCATCTAACGCCTCATTTCTCCTATCCGGAATCTTTGCCAGAGCCAATCCCTTATTATTCAATGCCTCGTGAGCGTCTGGTTTTATCTTTATAATACGATCATAGGTCTCAACGGCCGCGTCAATTTTTCCAATATGGTCAAGTACATTTCCTTTATTGTACAATGAGGCAATATAATCAGGTTTTATTTCAAGGGCCTTATCAAACGCCTTAATAGCTTCGTCATACTTACCGGCATGATCCAGAGTCCTTCCTTTCATATACCATGCTTCATAGTAATCCGATTTATTTTGAATCGCCTTTTCAAACGATTCAACGGCTTCTCCATATTTACCTAAATAATCAAGCACGATTGCTCTATTGTGCCATGCCTCAAAGGCGTCAGGCTTCAGCCGGGTAGCGCTATCATAGGCGTTGAGCGCTTCTTCATACAACTGCTTACGAACCGAAATATTTCCTTCGTTAATAGCCGCCTCATAACTTTCTGCAGCCGACACTATTCCTTTTGACCCAATAAGGGTGATAAAAACAATAATCGGTATAATCAACACGCCTCTTATCATGGCTACCTCCTTCGCTGTAAGCGAATATGGCTAAGTAACCCCTTACAAAAAAATAACGTTACTAAACACCCTTGCTATTTCATCGTGACAATATTGCCGTCTTCTAAAATATACGGAGAAGTATTTCCGCGCCTTTTTACCAGTTTACCCGTATACAGTATGGTTTCACCGTCTTCAAATTTTAATACGGTATCCTTTTTTGCTAGACTGACTTTTAATTCTACGTCTCCCTTTTCCTTTTGCGTCATTACGATTCTTAAGCCTGAGGCGACATTTAAATTTTTATATAAAATTTGTCCCGACCAGCTGACATATTTACCCTCATATTTTTTCCACTCTTCATCCTTTTGGGCATCTGACAAACTACCGTTTCTACCAAAAACATTATCCAGGTCGTTAAAAGATTCTACGAGAAATATTTTTTTGGGCCCTTGTGAGACTGGTATTACATCGGGATTCTCAATTAATTCATTATAGGTTAAGTGGGTGGGTGGGGTATCCTCAACTTCAAGCACATCACCCTCATTGAGTTTGTACGGGAATATCCTTGTTACCCGAGAATCGAGCTTGCCCGTGTAGTTAACAGTATTGCCATATTTCACGCGAGAAAAACGGCCCTTATTGGCAGAATTTAGTTTTATTTCAATGCTCGTGTCGCCATAGGTTACGCTCATCATCCATCCCGTTACTAATCCCCATCCTATATAGGTAACTTTTCCATTCCACTTTACCTTTTTACCTACACATCGACTCCACAAACTCTCTTTTTGTTCATCTGATAAATCGCTCGCCATTCCAAAAACATTATTAAACTCTTCAAAATTCATGGCAATATAGCCGTCTGGGTTTTCTGTTATAACAATTCCATAATTCGAAACAATAACCTGCTTTCCTTGAGTTGTATCCGTTGTGGTAATTGCCGCTGGTTTACTTTCAACCGTTTCGGTTTTCTCTTTTGCAATAGGCGTTGCTTCTTTAATGATTGGAGTTGTCCCTTCATGAAATAGGCAGTCAAACTCCCTCTGATATTTCACTAATACTTTTGCATCGTCTGTAAAAATAGCATTGTCGAGATTAAACTTACTTACATTTTCGCTCCAATAGTATGATCCAGTTACCAGCAATTTACAATCGAAGATGGCAAAATTATTATGCATGAGTCCTCGTTGAACCAAAGCCCGAATCGCGCATTCCTTATTCTTGTGAAGGTTTGATAATCGTTCTTTCATTAAGGTGTGTTTTCTACCAACCACAACCCTTACCTGCACTCCGCGTTCTTGTGCTTTAACTAAAGCGTTCAAAATATCATTTGAGGTAATATCCGAAACTGCAATATCAATAGTCTCCTTAGACTCTTCAATCGAATGAAGAATTTGTCTTTTGATATCATGGGGTGTAAAATATGCATCAGCTGAAAAAGCCCTGTTTTGCAAATATAACGACGAACTGACGATTCCTAACACGGTTAGTATACAGATTTTCTTCCAATCCATAATTCCCCTTTTCAATAATTTTCTTTGGAACAAATACTTATCGGTTCCTGTTATAGAAGGCGTTTTTAAAATTTAAAAACTAAAAACGCTAACACGCTTACTTTACTATTGAGAATAAAAATTGTTCTGTGTCGTTGTTATCTTCGAAGAATTGGCTTTATTTACAATCTCAAGTAAGGTTGTCAATTTGTCACTTTTAGCCTAATTTTATCAATACAGAAGAGATATTGCAAGCATTATAGAAGTATCATGCAAAATTCGATTTATATTGACAAAAAAATGTATCTAAAATAAAATGCAGCAAAGATGTTAGCGACATTAAACTTTTACCTTGAAGG
>JAGWZR010000272.1 GCA_018968795.1 Planctomycetota bacterium
ATATTGCCTGTTTTCTCCTTAAACATAAGGTGCTTAACGCCAAAGATGTTGTTGAACATACTTCGAAAGGAAACAGGAATATCACACTTCTGGAAATGAAAAAAAAGGTTGGGGGAGGATTCGGCTTTTCCACACGATGGGTTATCTTGAACGAGCTAAAAGATGCAGGGATAAAAGAAATAACAGAGGTAAAAGTAAAAGAAATTACAAATAACCACGGCGAAAAGGGTCAAAAAAATAGGGGGGTGGTGTATGAAAAGGACGGTCAGGAACATTTTATCAATGCCGATACTGTCATAATTGCCGTGGGATATAGTTCCAATAATGAGCTTCAGAAACAGATAGAAGGAAAATTCGCAGAAACATACTTTATTGGTGATTGTGTCAGGGTGCGTACTGCGCTTGAAGCCATACACGAAGGATTCGAAGTAGCTTTAAAGATATAAATTGGAGTTGTTGAATAATGAAAGATATCCGCATGAATCGTGGTGATAACTCCGGTTATAACCACATCGAATTTGAAGAAATTTCTGGAGATAATGGTAAGGCCATTGGTATTATTTACATGAAAAAACCTCCGAGAAATTCAATAGGTTCATGGCTTCTGGATGCCATTTACGACAAAATGGATCAATATGAGGGCGATGATAGGATCGGCGCTATAATTATTGCCAGCAAGCTTAGGGGAGTTTTTAGTGACGGCGCCGACCGTGACGAGCTTTTCGGCTCCTGGATTTCTGGTCTGGTGGCCGAGAAAAACTATGAGCGATTCCACCGCTCTCACGAGATGTTTATTGAAATTGAAAATTGTAAAAAGCCCGTCATCGCTGCCATTAATGGCGTTACTATTGGCGCAGGCTTAGAGCTTGCCATGCTGTGCGACCTGCGCATTGCATCAGAACTTTCCTTCTTCAGCCTTCCTGAGGCAAAACCAGAACTGAGTATTATTCCAGGCCTCGGCGGCACACAGCGGTTGCCGCGTTTCATTGGCGCGGCTCGCGCCAAGGAGATGCTGTTTTTAGGCAAGATGATTCGCGCCGGGACAGCTTTGGAGTGGGGTCTTGTCAATCAAATTACACCTCACAAGGAGGTTTTAGATCACACCATTGCTCTGGCCAAAACCCTGCTTGAACGCGATGCAAGGGCGCTTAAAGAGATGAAGAAGTGCATCAACTTTGCCGTAGAGAATGATATTTTAAAGGGTATCGAATACGAGGTGGGTCTTTTTGCAGAAATGATGCGGATAAAGTTACAGAACAAAAGTGACCAAGGTTTGAAGTAACAGACCGCCATTATGGGTAAATTGTTATCATTTTCAACCAGCCGTATATATTCCCTTCTTATCCGTAGTTTCATCCTATCGATTTTTATGAAAGGTTGCGTGTTTAACGATATGAAGGCAAACGAAAATAATACCTTACAACAAGCGTCCCAGCAGAAAACTCTTCACAAGGGAAAACCTAATCATTTGATTCGCGAAAAAAGCCCTTATCTCCAGCAGCACGCCTATAACCCCGTTGACTGGTATCCTTGGGGCGATGAGGCGTTTCAAAAGGCCATGAGGGAGAATAAACCAATTTTTTTATCTATTGGATATTCAACCTGTCATTGGTGCCACGTTATGGAACATGAATCGTTTGGGGATGAAGAGGTGGCAAAGATATTGAATGAAAATTTTGTGTCCATTAAAGTTGATAGAGAAGAGCGTCCCGATATTGATAATATTTACATGGCTGTATGTCAGGCGATGACTGGGAGCGGTGGATGGCCTTTAAACCTTTTTCTGACGCCGGAAAGAAAGCCATTTTATGCAGGAACTTATTTCCCCAAAACGGAACGATTGGGAAATCCTGGATTCATCCCCATCCTTAAGCAAATTGCAAATCTTTGGAAGACGAATAGGGAAAGCGTTGTTGCCTCGAGCGAACAAGTAACAAAAGTAATACAATCTATGGTTACTTCAAAGGCTGGAGAAATGCCGACCGAAGAAACACTGAGGCATGCCTACGAACAATTGAGGGATAATTTCGATAGTATCTATGGTGGATTTGGTTCTTCTCCAAAATTTCCCACGCCGCATAATTTTAATTTTCTTCTTCGATGGTGGAAACGGAGCAATGAGCCTATGGCTCTGGAGATTGCTGAAAAATCGCTTGATCGTATGGGACGTGGAGGCATATACGATCAATTAGGGGGCGGATTTCACAGGTATTCTACGGACGAGTACTGGCTCGTTCCCCATTTCGAAAAAATGCTCTACGACCAGGCGTTGTTAGCTATGGCCTATGCGGAGGCATATCAGGCTACAGGAAAGGCGTTTTATGCCGACATATTGAAAGGTATTTTTACGTACGTATTGAGGGATATGGTCTCTCCTGAGGGCGGTTTCTATTCTGCTGAGGATGCCGATAGTGAAGGAGTCGAGGGGAAGTTTTATGTCTGGACACCCGATGAAATCATGAATGCCCTAGGCGAAAAGGATGGTAGAATTTTCTGCGATTTTTATGATGTCTCCAACGAGGGTAATTTTGAAGGTAAAAACATTCTCCATGCGGACAAACCTTTAGATTCCTTTGCTAAATTGGAAAGTCTAAAATCCGATGATGTCAAAGAGATGCTCGACATGGCACGAGAAAAACTTTCTGCTGTGCGTGAAAGGCGCATCCATCCGCACAAGGATGATAAGATACTTACCTCATGGAATGGATTGATGATTGCTGCCTTGGCTAAGGGCGCTCAAGCCTTGAGTGAACCCAGATATGCTCAGGCTTCAATACGGGCTGCTGATTTTATTCTGAATACATTATTACAAAAGGACGGCACATTGCTAAGACGATACCATTCAGGCGAGGCAACGATACCTGGCTATCTTGATGATTATGCTTATTTTGTTTGGGGTTTAATCGACCTTTACGAGGCCACTTTTGAGACGAAATATCTCAAGATTGCTTTGGAACTAAATAAGCGAATGATAGAAAATTTTTGGGATGAAAAGGAAGGTGGATTCTTCCTGAGCGGGAAGAAAAACGAACAGCTCATATCACGGACGAAGGAAATCTATGATGGCGCAACTCCTTCAGGGAATTCGGTCGCCTTGTTAAATATATTGCGGTTAGGCCGAATGACGGGAAATTTTGACTTTGGGAAAATGACCGAACGAATTATTAAAACTTTTGGAGAAACGGTAAACCAGTATCCGTCTGGGTACACACAGTTCTTGTGTGCCTTAGATTTTGCTTTGGGTCCCACAAAGGAAGTTGTTATTGCAGGCGAGTTCAGTCAAAAAGAGACGAAACAGGTACTCAAAGAAATATGGAGGCGTTTCTTGCCAAAAAAGGTTTTACTATTACATTCCCCCAAAGATAAAGCTATTGAGGAAATTGTAGGATTCGTCAAAGAGCAAAAGGC
>JAGWZR010000273.1 GCA_018968795.1 Planctomycetota bacterium
GTTCCCCTGGGAAAGAACGGAGATGTGTACGATCGGTATTGTGTGCGTATCGAAGAAATGCGGCAAAGTAACAGTATTGTCCACCAGGCGTTAAATATCCTTCCCAAAGGAGATTTTATAGCCAGGATGCCAAATGTTACCCTGCCTACAAAAGAGGATGTGGAGACGAAGATGGAAGCACTGATCCACCATTTTAAACTGATAATAGACGGTATTTGTCCCCCGAAGGGAGAGGTCTATGCCAGTATCGAAGCCCCAAAGGGGGAATTGGGCTTTTATATAGTAAGCGATGGTTCCAGCCATCCCTATCGTTTAAAAATTAGACCGCCTTCTTTCGTCAATCTTGAGGCGTTGCCAAAAATGGTGGAAGGTCGATTGCTTCCTGATGTAGTTGCCACAATCGGAAGTTTAGATATTGTTTTGGGAGAAATTGATCGCTAATTAAGGATAATAGAAAGGGTATGCAGGAAACTGCATAGTTGATTTACGAGTTTTTTTTAGATTGTAGTACAATGAAAACAGCGAATGAAAAGTCTTTACAGTGTCCAACGGTAGATCTCTCAATCATTGAAAAATTGCTCAATGAATACAAAGATGCCAGAGGGGCGGTGATCCCAATTTTGCAAAAAGTACAGGCAGAATACGGTTACCTGCCTGAGCCTGTTCTTGACCTTATTGCAGAGAGATTGAATATCAGTGCAAGCGAGATAGCGGGGGTTGCTACTTTTTACGCTCAGTTTCATTTGAAACCGCGTGGTCAGCATATAATTAAGGTGTGTTGTGGAACGGCCTGTCACGTGAAAAATGCAAAGAATCTTTCTGCGAAAGTCCATGAGAAATTAAAGATTAATGTGAATGAAACTTCAGAAGATAAACTATTTACCTTTGAGGAGGTATCTTGCCTGGGCGCCTGCGGAATAGCCCCCGTGGTGGTGATTGACGAGGATGTTCACGGGGAGCTGTCTCCAGATAAACTTGACAGTATTCTTGATAAATACAAAAAATCTGAGGCGTAAAATTAGACAAGCAGAGATAAAATTAACTTTTATGGTATTTTGTTATAGGCTAATTTCGCCTGTAATGCATAAATCCTCATAAGCGTAGCATGGATACTAAATCTATACATTCAAAGAACGACAATAAGATAGAAAATACTGAGAACAAAGCCCAATCTGTGGTTGCAGTTTGCCTGGGAACTGGTGGGATTGCAGCGGGAGGCGATAAAGTATTTAAGAAATTTGAGGATGAAATTAAAAGATTAAGCCTGGATACGGCCATAGGAAAGCGCGTTTGTAAAACGGCGAAAACTGGTTGCAGAGGCTTGTGTGCCAGAGATGTCCTCGTGGATGTATCTGTTCCTGGAACGAAAACTTTGACTTATGAAAAAGTTACCGTTGATATGGTGCCTCAAATTGTAGAGGAACATCTTGTAAAAAATACTCCCGTCGAAAAGTGGTTGGCAAAGGATGATTATCACAAATTTCACGATAGTCAGCAAAGGCTGGTGCTCGGCAACTGTGGAATAATCGATCCGGAAAGTATCGATGAATATATTTTGAGAGGAGGGTATACGGCTCTCAAAAAGGTTTTAGCGACGATGAAGCCGCAAGATGTAATCCAAGAAATTAAAAAATCCGGTCTTAGAGGTCGCGGCGGCGGCGGTTTCCCAACCGGCGAAAAATGGGCATCCGGCGCTAAGTATTCTGCTGACGAAAAGTTTATCGTTTGCAATGCCGACGAAGGCGATCCCGGCGCTTTTATGGATAGAAGCCTTATGGAGGGCGATCCCCATGCTGTTCTGGAGGGCATGATTATCGGGGGGTACGCTATTCATGCTACAAGCGGGTATATATACGTACGCGCCGAGTACCCCTTGGCTGTCAAGCGGTTACATTGGGCCATTAAACAAGCCAAGGAACACGGATTCTTAGGGGAAAACATTTTAAATAGTCAATATAGCCTTGATATTTTTATCAAGGAGGGGGCGGGTGCCTTTGTTTGCGGTGAATCGACTGCGCTGCAATATTCTATCGAGGGTAAAAGAGGCATGCCGCGCACAAGACCGCCGCAATCTGTGGAGGCGGGCTTATGGGATAAGCCCACAGTGCTCAACAACGTAGAAACTTTTGCTAACGTGTCGATTGTCATTAATCGCGGCGCAGACTGGTATTCCAAGATTGGCACCGAAAAAAGCAAGGGGACTAAAATCTTTTCTTTGACTGGAAGAATAAAGAACCCAGGACTTATTGAAGTTCCTATGGGCGCGACAATCAGACAAATCGTTTTCGATATGGGTGGTGGAATTCCCAGAAAAAAGCGGTTTAAGGCTGTACAAATTGGAGGGCCGTCTGGCGGATGTCTGCCTGAGTCCTTGCTGGATTCACCAATTGACTACGAATCGCTACTGGGTTTAGGCGCCATGATGGGTTCTGGTAGTTTTGTAGTCGTTGATGAAACTACGTGTATGGTGGATATGGCTCGATTCTTTATGAACTTTTGCGCAAATGAATCCTGTGGAAAATGTCCACCCTGTCGAATCGGCACCACTCTCATGCTTGATATCCTAATCCGTATAACTCAGGGATTGGGCGAGGAGAAAGACCTGGAAGTATTAGAGCAAATGAGTGACGAGATGAAAACAATGTCCCTTTGCGGTCTTGGGCAATCTGCTCCTAATCCCGTTAAATCGACACTCCGATATTTTAAAGACGAATATATCGCACATATACGTGATAAAATTTGCCCCACTGCCACATGTGTTGCCCTTCACCGGTATGAAGTTGTCTCAGAAAAGTGTACCAAGTGCCAGGCGTGTATTCGTAATTGCCCCGTCAAGGCAATTAGCGGCAGCACGAAGGAAGTCGCTTTTATTGATAAAGAGAAATGCATCAAGTGTAATCTCTGTTATGAAAAATGTAATTTTATGGCAATAAAATAAAAAATGAATACGGTAAATCTTATTATTGATGATAAGCCAATCATTGCCAAGCAAGGCACTAATATATTCCAGGCTGCCTTGGATAACAGTATCTATATTCCGGGCTTATGCTATCATCCTAAATTATCACAGTTTGGCGGTTGCAGATTATGCTTCGTGGAAGTTACTGAACGAAAAAGAACCGGACACCGATTCGCCTGCGCCCACCCCGTCTCTGAAGGAATGATTGTAAACGTAAATACAGAAAAAGTGCTTCGATATCGAAGGTCTGTGATGGAATATTTATTGGCCCACCATGAACTTTCTTGCCCTACCTGCGATAAGGCTGGTGAATGTGGGTTGCAAGATATTACTCATGAGTTAAATCTCACGCCGAGCCGATTTAAGACTGTAAGGATGGATTATCCCATGGTTCGGGATAATCCGATTTTGGAATTGAATCGGAATCGGTGTATTTTGTGCGG
>JAGWZR010000274.1 GCA_018968795.1 Planctomycetota bacterium
TCATGAACATGTTCAATTGTATGTCGACTTTAAACCCAAGCATACTTCTGAAGAACTTGATAAAATTCTATTGAATCATATTAAGCGACAGGGGCGTAGCTCTATCAAATCTTGTTTGACTTTTTTTGTCCCAGAAAGGCTAGCCATAGTTTTGTTGAATCTTTGTAATATTGAATCTCAAAAAAAGGCATCTCAAATATCGACATCGGAAAGAAAGAGGTTACTGAGGCAACTCAAGGGACTATGTCTTACATTAGTTCGTCATCGCCCTATTGAAGAGGCAATTGTGACGGCAGGTGGTATCTGTCTTGATGAGGTCGATTCAAAAGCAATGGAATCTAAACTATTGGGAGGATTGTATTTTGCCGGGGAAGTGCTGGATATAGATGGCCCGACAGGGGGCTTCAACCTCCAAGCTGCGTTTTCTACCGGCTATCTTGCGGGGGATTCTGTTGTTTAGAAATGCCGTTTGCCTTTTCCCGAAAGATATGATATTTTTGTGATTTTGGTAAATGTACATCTTTTCTAACTATAATTAGGTTCGTTTAACGCATGGATAGATCAAATAGAAAAAATGATAATCAATCCGATACGTTGCCATGGTTCAAAGATGGTTTAAGATTTGAATGCCAGCGATGCGGCAGGTGTTGCCGAGGCGAACCTGGCGTGGTATGGGTCAACAAAAGGGAATTGGAAGAAATCTCTTCATGTATGGGTATTAAAAAAGATGTATTTGCTAGAAATTATTTAAGAAGTATTAACGGGAAGTTAAGCCTTCTGGAATATGGTAATGGGGACTGTATTATGTACGATAACGGTTGCAAGATTTATGCTGTTAGACCATGTCAGTGCAGAGCATTTCCATTTTGGAAATGGAATTTGGAAACTAGATCAGAGTGGGAAAAGTTAAAGAGGACGTGTCCTGGGATAGACAAAGGAAAATTACATACCCTGCAAGATATACGGGCTGGTTTGGAATTGTACGAAAGTCGTTTCGATTGATGAGCGATTGAGCCTTTTCCCTATATCCTAGCGTAGCACAGCCGCAACCAAAACAACCCCTCTCTTTCCCCCCTTCGCAAGGGGGGACACAGGGGGGTGTAAAAAACTTGCAAAAAAAAGAAGTTTTTACACAGTAATACTATAAAGGAAGTGAATTATTATTCTAATTACATCTTTGCCGATAGCGGGCTGACGGAGAATCTGTAAGATGGAAACAAATGTATCATTGGATGTAAATGTCTATGCGGAATTGAAGATCTTATATCAACGCTTAGAAGAAGAATTGATACAGGTAAATCCGGGTTGTAGTGGGTGTGGAATTTGTTGTGATTTTAGCAAATTTGACCATATTCTTTATGCTAGTAGTATAGAAGTCGATTTTATTACGCAGTACGTAAAGGTACCTAATTTTAATATTTTAGACAATATTTGTCCCTTTCTGAAAGATAACCAATGCAGCATAAGGAATTTCCGAATGCTTGGGTGCCGCGTTTTTTATTGCGATCCCCATTACCAAGCGGTTTCTCAGGATGTATATGAAAAGTATCATCGTGGAATTAAAGAATTGAGCACAGCATATAACATCATATGGGAGTACCACCCTTTTCTCAGTCAACTTGCAAAATTCAAATCAGACTCACCAGCAGGTACTCATTGACAAGCCTAACCTGTTCCGTGCCTTCATGTCTTTTCTTGTAAGTCAATTAAACATTTGACTTTGGTTAGAAATCAATTATATTTGATTAATAAGACTCAGTTTCAACTAAGAAATGCTATTTCAATAGAACTCGATGAATGTCTATGAATGGAACAAATAAATATAAAGTTGCGTTGGTGGGAAATCCGAATGTTGGGAAAAGCGTGATTTTTGGCTTATTGACGGGAAAGTATGTAACGGTATCAAACTATCCAGGGACAACGGTAGAGGTTTCTCGCGGTATATGCAAAGGATTGGATGGTGGGGTCGAGATAGTGGATACACCGGGTGCCAATAGTTTGATACCACTTTCGGAAGACGAGCGCGTTGCAAGGGATATGTTATTAGAAGAGTATGACAAGTGTGTTGTACAGGTGGTTGACGCAAAGAATCTTCGCCGTAGCTTGCAAATTACTACCCAACTTGCAGAAATGGGATTGCCTCTTATATTAGCGTTGAATATGTGGGACGAACTTTTAGATAGAGGTATGAACATTGATATAAATACCTTACAGAAAGTATTGAATGTTCCTGTTATAAAAACCATCGCGACTCATAGGGTTGGCATAAGTGCATTGCTAAGTTCAATTCCAGAGGCAAAAACACCTAATCTCCGTATTGATTACGGAAGTTTGATCGAAGAAGGCATTTCAAAGATACATAAGATATTGCAAGGGAATATGATTGTAGATAAACGAGCGTTGGCAATCATGCTTTTATCAGGAGATGAAGCTTTAGAGGAAAAACTGCAAGGCAAACTTGCAAAAGATTCTCTTGGTAATATTAGACAGATTCGAGATAACATACAACGACATTTTGGAAATCCTCTGAGCTATGTGATTAGCATCAAACGGGCAAATTTTGTGGATGCGCTGGTTGAAAAGGTTACTTCGACCATTACAAAAGAAAGTGAAACTCATCCATTTATACGGAGTATATTTTTTTTCTGCGTAGTTCCTTTAGCTTCTTTTTTCATGGGCTATAAACTCATGACATTATTGATATATTTAATTTCATTTAAACTTGCTCAAGATAATATTTTGATTTTTGGTACTCCGTTTATCGCAGGTGGTGTATCGTCTGTATGTTTTTCATGGTACCTCTATGCAACAGAATACAAGGAGAAGAACACCATCAGGGATATATTAGGGCGAATCACGATGCATCCGATAGCAGCTTTCCCTATATTGATTATTATTTTGTGGGTTGTTTACAAGCTGGTAGGGCAATTTGGAGCAGGAACGTGCGTAGATTTCTTTGAACATAAGATATTTGGTAATTCTCTAATACCCTCAGGGGGATTTGATATCTACTTATACATTCCTTTTATTCAAAAAAAATATATTATTACTCATGTAAACTTCCAGGGATTTAATTATTATTGGGGGTTGCTTGCACAAAAAGTAATTAGTAAGAATAATATTTTGTTTGAGTTATTTTTAAATGAACAGTCAGGGTTAATACAGGTAGGACTTACGTATGCAATTGCCATAGTTTTTCCTATAGTTGGATTTTTCTTCCTGGCATTTGGTATTATGGAAGATAGTGGGTATCTTCCACGTCTTGCTGTTATGGTGGATAAGATATTTAAACGCATAGGGCTAAATGGGAAAGCTGTTCTTCCGATGGTGTTAGGCCTGGGTTGTGATACCATGGCAACCTTAACA
>JAGWZR010000275.1 GCA_018968795.1 Planctomycetota bacterium
ACTACTCTGGATGAATACAGAAAACATATAGAAAAGGACGCTGCATTAGAAAGGCGATTCCAGCCAGTGTATGTTGGAGAACCGTCTGTAGAAGATACCATCGCAATTCTCAGGGGATTAAAAGAACGCTACGAATTGCATCATGGGGTACGCATCAAGGACTCCGCGATTGTTGCCGCAGCCACGCTTTCTCACCGATACATCGCCGATCGGTTTTTACCTGACAAGGCTATCGACTTGATTGACGAAGCAGCTTCGAAGTTAAGAATCGAAATTGATAGCATGCCTGTCGAATTGGACGAAATTGAGCGCAAGATCATGCAGTTGGAAATTGAAAAAGAGGCTCTTAAAAAGGAAAAGGATGCTGCCTCAAAACAACGCATGGAGAAGATCGAGAAGCAATTATCAGATTTAAGAGAGGAATCAAGCGCCCTTCGCGCTCAATGGGAAAACGAGAAAAAGGTCATCAAAGAAATACAAGAAATGAGCGCAAAGATCGATCAAGCCCGTATCGAAGAACAAGCGGCGCAAAGGGAAGGAAATTTGGGGAGGGTAGCGGAGATACGGTACGGACTTATCAGAGAATGTGAGCAGAAGCTGAAACAAAAACATCAGGAATTGCAAGAGCTACAAAAAGGAAAGTCGTTACTTAACGAAGAAGTTGATGCCGACGATATCGCTATGGTAGTCTCCAAATGGACGGGAATTCCCGTTATGCGCATGCTGGAAGGAGAGAAAGAAAAACTCTTGAAAATGGAAGACCGCCTCATGGAGAGAGTGGTAGGTCAGGAAGAGGCCGTCAGGGCTGTTTCCAACGGCATTCGCCGCGCCCGTGCCGGGCTTCAAGACCCTAACCGACCGATAGGGACATTTTTATTTCTCGGGCCTACCGGCGTTGGAAAAACGGAACTTTGCAAGGCGCTTGCTGCTTTTCTATTTGACAGCGAAACCGCTATGGTGCGTATTGACATGTCCGAATTTATGGAACAACACTCGGTTGCTCGGCTTATTGGCGCGCCTCCAGGATATATTGGTTACGAGGAAGGCGGGCGTCTGACCGAGGCTATTCGAAGAAGACCGTATTCTGTTATCTTATTCGATGAGATAGAAAAGGCGCATCGTGATGTATTTAATGTATTACTTCAGGTATTCGATGACGGCAGATTAACGGATGGACACGGTCGAACCGTCGATTTTAAAAATACCATCATCGTGATGACCTCGAATATCGCCAGCCAGTGGATACAGGATCTGACCGGTCCCGAAAACGAAGAAGAACTGAGAAGCCGGGTAAAACAGGCATTAAAAGAAACTTTTAGACCCGAATTTCTCAATCGTATCGACGAAACGATCATCTTCCACAGCTTGTCAAAAGATCAGATAATACAGATTGCCGATATTCAAATGAAAGACCTCCAAAAGCGTCTGGCAAAGCATAACCTTCGATTAACGATTACTGATAGAGTAAAAGAAAAATTATTGCAGGAAGGTTACGACCCGCACTTCGGCGCCAGACCGCTAAAGCGCACCATACAACATCTCATCGAAAACCCGCTTTCCATGGAGATACTGGAAGGAAAATTTCCTGAAGGAACAGAAATTAAAATGGATATTAAAAATGGAAAAGTTTCTTTTACCACTGGTAAATCGGTTGCGGTATAGAAATTTTTACAGGATGAAACTGATTAAACATAATTTTTCAACTGGGAGCGATACATGAATAAACAACTTTTTAAATATGTATGTCTTACCCTTTTACTGGCAGTTACCCTATTTACGACATCAAAGATTTCGTATGCAGCAAGTGACATAAAAAAAATAAAATTAGCGGAATTAAGGGACTTGCTGGCAAAGAATAAAGGAAAGGTGGTTATTCTTGATCTGTGGGCAACCTGGTGTCCCCCCTGCAGAAAAGAGATACCGGGTTTTATCAATCTTTACAATAAATATAGGGATAAGGGACTGGAGATTATCGGTATCGCCTTTGATGAAAATGGGCTAGAAATGGTCCCTCCCTTTGTAAAAAAAGTCGGTATCAATTACCCCGTTTATCTCGAAGGCGGCGATATTGCACAGGCATACGACCTACGTGCGTATCCAACTACAATTATTTATGACAAAGATGGCAGAGAAGCCAAAGAACATATTGGCTACGCAGCAGAAAAAGAATTTGAAGATGAGATTGGAAAATTGTTAAAGAAATAGCAAATAAATTATATAGCGACAGGGCATTGCCTTGTCTCTACAACCTTTTAATATTTTTATAATTTCCTTTTATCAAATTTTATAACATTTGTAAACAGCACTTTGCTAAATGAGTCAAAGTAATATAAGAAGATGCGTATGGTGAAGGTCTACCGAAACTACAGAAAAGACGAGATCGCGGCTCGTATGTTGGACACGGCTCTGGATTTATTCTTCAAAGATGGAGACGGATTCTCGATAATCCATTTGGCGGCAGCAGCGGAAGAGGTTCTGGCAGGACTTATCAAGCATAAGGCAACGAAAGCGTATAGCAGCCCGGTTCAGACCGCAAGGGAGAAAACCATCTCCGCGCTCAAAGAAATCCACGCGATACATGGTACCAATAGAACAGAAAAGGAAATTGGGACTTACCTGAATTCTGTCAGAAACAAAACCAAACACCATGACCCCGAAAGCGATCCTGTTGAGTTTTCTGCTTGTCTTGAGCTTGAGGTTGAAGGTGCTGTCTTCCATGCAATCGAGAATTATATACTGTGCTTTGGGAATCCAACAGATAAGATAATACGGTACATAAATCTCCAGCACGGGCAGAAAGAGTTGAGAAAGCCTCCCAATGGAAGTGGTCAAGTGCAGCGGCTTATATGAGCAGATCAACCGTGTACCAGCTCACTAATTTCCCCGAAACAGAGAAAGTAGGTTGGGTTGAGTGGAGCGAAACCCAACAACTGAATGGGGCAAGGAAACCATGCAATACCGCAGGTCACAGGCAAAGGGTGCAACCTTTTTCTTTACCGTCGTAACGCATAAAAGAAAAATGATTTTGTGCCACGACGCAAATGTTGCATTAATAAAGGAAGCGTTCCAATATGTTATCAAACGACACGCATTTAAAATTCGCGCATTTGTGTTGCTGCCCGATCATATTCATTGTATTTTGACATTGCCTGAAAATAACAATGATTTTTCAATGCGATGGGGATTAATTAAGGGCTATTTCAGCCGTCAAAGCATGGGTTAATAAATTCACCAAATGCCTAGCCGTATTCCAGTTTCCAGCGATATGTTAAACGACGTATTTACGATAGCGATTAGGGAGCGGGTACTGAGATTAAGTTTGATGAGGGAATAGGGTATGAATAATTTTGAATTGTTGGGT
>JAGWZR010000276.1 GCA_018968795.1 Planctomycetota bacterium
TTTTCGTGAACAAATCTTATAAAACGCATTCCTCATACTTCAATTCCTTTCGCTATAAACCAATTCCACTAATTCTTTATTGCAGAATTAATAAAACTCACTTAAAATAGAAACCGTAAAAAGTAGTTTATACTTGGGAACTTATTTAGGCAAGTTTATTATGGCAAACAAACTCAGGATTGGCGTTGTCCCTTATCTGAATGCAAAGCCATTGATTTATGGATTAAACCAACACACAGATTCAGTTGAATTGTCATTTGAAGTGCCTTCTCTTTTGCCAAACAAGCTGAACAATGATCGTATTGACGTTGCCCTCATTCCATCTATTGAATATTTTAGAAATGGCAATTACGCAATAATTCCAGACATTTCTATCTCCTCAATTGGCGCAGTTGAGAGTGTGAAGATATTTGCAAAGGTGCCGATACAAAATGTCCGCACTGCTGCACTAGACAAGAGTTCTTTGACCTCCTGCGCCCTTACAAAGATTATTCTCAAGGAAAAATATCATCTTTGCCCTCAATACACACAATGGAACAAACAATGCGACATCTCCAGCGCCGATACCGATGCCGTTTTACTCATCGGGGACAATGCCATGAAGGTCGCTGACAATGGATACATTACGTTAGATTTGGGGCAGGCATGGTTTGAATATACCGGGCTTCCGTTTGTTTACGCCGTATGGGTAGTAAAAAAAAACCACCATATATCAGGAATAAATAACCTGCTAAAAGGCGCAAAGGAGGCTGGTATTCGATCAGTGAAAACGTTGGCGATTGCAGAATCGCAGCGTCTTCAGTTAGCACAAGAAAGATGTTTGAACTATCTTACAAACGCAATTCGATACAATTTAGGCAAGGATGAGATAAGAGGCCTTCTGACATTTTATCAGTATGCAGTATCTTTAGGACTTGCGCCAAAGGGAGTAGAAATTGTTTTCAATAACTCCTAACCCATCCTTTCTATCCAATGAAATTGAAGACATCCTTGAGAAATCGCTCAACAACAAGAGATTATCTTCGCAGGAATGTTTAAAGCTGTTCTCTGCAAAGGACATTACCAGCCTGGGAATAGCGGCTGATGAAGTCTGTAGAGAAAAGCATCCAGAAAATTACAAAACTTACATCATCGACAGAAACATTAACTATACCAATATTTGCACCTCTGGCTGTAAATTTTGCGCCTTTTATAGAGACGTTGAACATAGCGATGGATACGTCATCTCAAAAGATTCTCTGTTTAAAAAAACAGATGAAACGTTGGCATTGGGTGGAAGGCAAATCCTCATGCAGGGCGGTCTGCATCCATCATTGAAATTGAATTTTTATGTAGACCTGTTAAAATCGATCAAGGCAAAATACGATATTCACATCCATGCCTTTTCACCTCCAGAGATCGTACATTTTTCAAAACTAAATTGCATTCCCATAAGAACTGTCATACAGAAGCTCAAAGAGGCAGGACTCGATTCGATTCCAGGCGGCGGCGCTGAAATCCTGGTTGACCGATGCCGCAACCTTTTAAGTCCAAAAAAATGCACAGCACAAGAATGGCTTGACGTCATGCGTGAGGCACATAAGCTTGGTATGAGAACCACGACAACCATGATGTTTGGACACGTCGAAACGATAGATGAGCGCGTCGAGCACCTTGAAAAGATACGGGAACTTCAGGATGAAACGGGCGGATTTACCGCCTTTATCGCATGGACATTCCAGTCAAAAAATACCCAATTGGATACCGACCCCAGTTCAAAACGTTCAGGGATGGGGTTAATTGGGAGTTATGATTATTTAAAAACTATTGCTATTTCGCGTCTATATTTGGACAACGTTATAAATATTCAGGCATCATGGGTCACTCAGGGGCCAAAAATCGCTCAGCTTTCCTTAAAGTTCGGCGCCAATGACATGGGCAGCACAATGATCGAGGAAAACGTAGTCAGGGCTGCGGGGGTAAGCTATCGAATGGATAAAGAGGAATTAGAATCGCTCATCAATGACCTTGGATATAAAGCAAAACAAAGGGATTTGTACTACCATGTAATTGAACCTGTGCCTTTGTAAAACATATTGTAAAAACTTGTTTTCCCCTGGCAAGTTTTTTACCTCCCCCCTATTTCTACCCTTCTGAAACCCACCATAATCCCGTCTTCTTAAACAGGTATAACTTTCCAATCTCCATTTACTAAAGGGATGAAGGGAGGATTATATACTCACACAGTTCTTGAAGAACATTATTCCGTTGCTCGTAGGCGGAGAAAATGGTCTATTCAAAAGCTAAAGATTGTACTGGACTTTTAAATACCTTCCTTTTAGCATAGGCATTACGAATAAGCAGGCATTTCCTTTACATTTTTGGGGAAGGAATATAAATGGCTACGAGAGTGAACCTTTATGCTGTTGGCGGCATCTCAGCTATAACATACGCCGTTATTACTCTCTTTCTCTACGTCTACCTGTGGACGCGCTGGGGTATCCTAAAAAGCGGTGATGCTAATCAGATACTAACACTGGTAAACCGAAAACTGGGCGAGTGGACAATCCTCTGGTGGGGTATCACCATCATTCCATACGCCCTCATCCCTGTGTTTCTCGCAGTACTGAAGTCTCTCTGGAAAAATGAAGCGGCAATTGCCTCAATAGCCTTTATGGCAGGTATGATTGCCCTCATTCTTGGAATTATTGGGCCCCTGAGGAGTGCTACAATCACGGAAACATTAGCCCGTATTTTTGCAACAGGAAATGATGTACAACGAACAGCAGCACAGGTGGTATACAAAGCTGGAGAATCTTACGGAAAGGGTCTCTTCTGTCTCTTCGGAGCCACCTGACTCCTTGGCTGGGTAGGCCTGTCAGGCCTCGCAATGGCGCGTACTGCGGTGTTTCCCGAATGGTTGGGGTTGTTGGGCATCGGTGTTGCTTTGCTTTATATTTTGGGTTTAGTCGGAAAACTTGTATGGAGTTCTCTAGCAACGACCCAGGTCGTTGCATTCTTTCTCTTCCTCCTATTTGTTATTCTGATTGGATTACGGCTAATCAGAGCAGCATAGAATACTCTTTGATAAGCAAGGTTGAACAAACATCATTTTCCAGTAAATCATAATGATAAAAACTGCACGCCGCCTTGATTGTAATCTATGGTATTATATTATTTTGTATTGCTTTTTGTTAAAGTAAATTGCTGAATTTCACTTTTCTACCCCTCTACTCGTGTGCTTTCCGTATTTCTCCCTGAAACAAAAAATCGATGTAAAACTTTAAGAACTCTGAGAAATGTTCTTGGCTCTGTTAGAAACATTGTGGGTTTCCCTCCCTAATAAAATTTATAAAAA
>JAGWZR010000277.1 GCA_018968795.1 Planctomycetota bacterium
ATAATGGCTACATCTTTATGATAATACTGGCAGCATTTTCACTAGAATGGTGGATAAGAAAGCGCAGCGGATTAAGTTAAATAAAAAACACTTGCAATAAAATGTTTCATTTAGTATATTTAAATGCTTTCAAAAATCTTATGGACGCTATTATACCGTGGTATAAGCAGGAGAACCTCTTTGATAATAGCGATTGATGGGCCTGCAGGTTCTGGGAAAAGCACTATTGCCAGGATGTTGGCAAAACATCTAGGCTTTAACTATCTCGATACGGGTGCAATGTATCGGGCGCTTACGTGGAAAGCGATGCAGAAGGGTGTAGCTCTCGAAAATGAAAATGCCTTGTGCCAACTCATGGATCAAACCACCCTTGAATTACGATGTAAGGATGCGAGTTTAAATGTATTTATAGATGGAATCAACGTTACGAAAGAAATCCGTTTACCTTCCATTACAAATAACGTTCATTACATCTCAAACACCCATGGAATTCGACAGCGTATGGTAAAGCTTCAACAAAGATTTGCAGTTGAAGGAAACGTTGTTGCCGAGGGAAGAGATATGGGGACTGTTGTGTTCCCACAAGCGGAAAAGAAATTTTTTTTAGATGCAGAGATTGAAGAACGCGCCCAAAGACGCTATGCCGATTTTAAGCCATCAACCAGTGAAATTTCTTTCGATGCCGTTATAAAAGATATAGAAATACGTGATAGACGGGATACAACAAGAAATAATTCGCCTTTAGTAAAGAGTAGCGATGCGATTTATATCAATACCACAAAATTAACCATCGAACAGGTGTTTAATAAGATACTCAAAGAAATCGAGTCAAGTGTAAAAAAATAGGACCTTGCTGCGCAAAAATGTATTTTATTTCATTAAACTTTTTCAGTTTATATTTACTATTTTCGGAGAATTTATCAAATTATGTATCGTGACATTTTAAAAGAGTACAATGTTAATTTAATTGATATTGAAAGGGAAATTGACGAAATTGTTGGGTGCGGTGATACGAAAAAGAAGATAGAATCCACGTATTATGATTCCATCCAGAACTTTGAAGTAGGCTCAGTCCTTAAAGGGCGTATCCTCAGTGTTCTTGGAGACAATGTTATTATAGACTGTGGATACAAATCCGAAGGTATGGTTCCCAAGTTTGAATTTGACGCTCCTTCCGAAATAAAGATTAATGAAGAGATAGAAGTCTTATTAGAAGCAGTAGAAGACGACTCGGGACTTATTAAATTGTCCAAACGCAAAGCAGACCGCATACGCGGCTGGGAAAGGGTCATTTCTAAATACAAAGAAGGCGATATCATAACTGGGCGCGTTACGAGAAAGATTAAAGGAGGCCTTCTCGTTGATATGGGTGTGCCTATATTCTTACCAGCCTCGCAAATAGACGTAAAACCTCCCGGCGATATTTCGCAATACATTGGACAAGAAGTTACCTGCAGGATTCTTAAAATAGATGAAGCACGCCAAAATATCGTTGTTTCCAGAAGAAAGCTCATCGAAGAAGATAGAGACAAGAAGAAACAGGGATTATTGGCAGAAATTGAAGTTGGGCAAATCAGAAAAGGCGTCGTAAAAAACATTGCCGACTTCGGTGCATTTATAGACCTGGGAGGCCTTGACGGACTCCTCCATATTACCGATATGAGTTGGGGCAGGATAAGTCACCCTTCAGAAATGTTAGCGATTGACGATGAAATTGAGGTAAAAATACTCGGCATCGATAAGGAAAAAGAAAAGGTTGCCCTTGGATTAAAACAAAAGTCTGAAAATCCCTGGTTGCACATAGAAGAAAAATACCCTGTCGGTTCCAGGGTAAAAGGCCAGGTTGTTAACATAATGGCATACGGTGCCTTTGTAAAATTGGAAACGGGCATTGAGGGTCTTGTCCATATTTCTGAAATGTCATGGACACGCCGCATTAACCACCCATCAGAAGTGGTAGCTATTGGGGATATGGTAGAGGTTGTCGTTCTGAAAATAGATAGAGAAAAAGAAGAAATCTCTCTCAGTATGAAACAAACGGAGGTCAATCCATGGACAGTTATTGAAGAAAAATATCCCGCTGGAACCAGGATAAAAGGCCGTGTCCGCAACTTAACTAATTACGGCGCATTTATCGAAATCGAAGAGGGCGTGGATGGTTTGCTTCATATCTCAGATATGTCCTGGGCAAAGAAAGTGGGGCATCCTTCTGAAATTGTTAAGAAGGGGGACAAAATCGAGGCGGTGGTGCTTTCTGTCGATCGCGAAAAAAAGAGGGTTGCATTAGGTCTGAAACAATTATCCGATGACCCATGGACAAAAGAAATTCCCGATAAATTTAAGGCAGGCGATATTATCCCAGGGAAAGTCACCAAACTAACAAATTTTGGTGCATTTCTGGAACTCGGCAATGGAGTTGAAGGATTGTTACATGTTTCAGAATTTTCCGATGAAAAAGTAACCAATCCCGCTGATGTGGTAAATATCGGTGACGAATTGGAAGTCCGGATCATTCGCATCGAACCTGAAGCAAGAAAGATTGGGCTCAGCCTCAAAAAATTATCAGATTCGGAAGAAAAGGGCGACAAGTCATCTTCAAACGCAGATCCGCAACAGCAACCCTGCGGTGAAGCTACGGATGCATCTGAAAAGGAATAGATCACAGGAGATAACCACACGGAAACCGCTTTACAAATATACTTAAAAGAAATTAATACCATTCCGTTATTATCTCTTGAAGAAGAAAAGGAAGTTACCAAAAGGGTAAAAGAAGGAGACACAAAGGCGCGAGAAAAGCTGATACGTTCTAACTTACGATTAGTCGTTAGTATTGCAAAAGACTATGTGAATCGCGGTCTCTCGTTTTTAGATCTGATCGAAGAAGGAAATATAGGCTTAATTCGCGCCGTTCAGGGATTTGATCCATCGACCGGATATAAATTTAGCACGTATGCCACATGGTGGATTAAGCAAGCAACCCGCCGAGCCTTAACCGACAAGGCAAAAACGATCCGTATACCCTCTTACATGTTTGAAAAAATATCGAAATTGAAAAGCACTTCTATCGACCTATTGGATAAGCTTGAAAGGCTGCCCAGCCGTGATGAACTTGCAAAAGAAATGGATATTACTGCAGAAAAAGTGGAATCCATTGAATATGCCGTACGTTCAACCGGACCCATCAATACTACCAGTATTACAGGTTCAGATATTATCTGGGCTCTGAGCAGCAAAAAAACACTTCCGCCTGAAGATGAATTGGAAGAAACCTATGAAAGAGAAACCATGGAACATCTCTTAGAAGTAA
>JAGWZR010000278.1 GCA_018968795.1 Planctomycetota bacterium
TTGAGTTCTGATATTCTCAGGATATATTCGGCATCGTTAATTTTCGTGTACCAGTGTCCTGTGGCACGTGCCGTGTTTGTTATTGCAACATAAAGGCCAACGAGCATAAGGGCATAAAGTCCATAGTGAATCTTTTTACGGTCTCCAACCAGTTTCATATCCAGCGCTCCGTTTACAGGACATGCATTGACGCAGTCGTAGCAGGCCACACATTCGTGGGTCAGGACATGTTTCTTCTTTTCAACAAGGATATGCATTGCACATGCCCTGGTGCATTTTCCGCAATCGATACATTTCCTGGTATCTCGCACAATTCTCATAGGACTTGCATAAGCAATGATACCAAGCAAAGCGCCGTACGGGCAAAAAAAGCGACACCAAAAATTTTTATTAACAAGCGAAAAGATTAAGATGATTAGAATTGCGGACAGCGCCATACCAGACATATTCGTAAAGAATTTCAGCATCTTAACGTCTGCCACGCGAATGAAAGGCACACGGGTGTACATGACCTCCAATTGCGAAATGGGCATTTTGATAATGATAACCTGAATAAAGAATGCCAGGATTGCAAATTTCCATGCGCGTGCGATCCTGTCGTTGACCTTATCAGACCAGAACCTTCTGGGAACAACAAATGGCAGCGCCATCGCGAGGATGTAAGCAGGGGTAAGGTACATAAAAACTGGAGATTTAAAGGAATCCATCGTCAAGACCCCTACGACAAGCAGGGCAACAATAGGCGTAAAAATAAGGCTCAAACCTGCTGTGAGCCGGGTGGGGATGTTTCGCATCACATAAGAGAAACGCTGCGGGAGTTTCTTTAAAAACCAATCCCCAAAACGCCACTCCCATTCAGAAATGGTGCCGACAGGACAAATCCAGCCACAGAAACCTCGTCTGAAAAATAAGGCAGTCAGGAGCAGCGTTCCAAAGATAACAAATCCTGCAGGGTGAATGGGGTTGATTTTCCCCGTCCCAAAAAAATATTTCGTGCCCATGAGTGCGCTGATAGGCAGGAAAGATTCTACCCCCGGCGGTCGTGGCATATAAAACCCTTTTCCGCCAGCCTCGCAATATTTAACAAAGGTATAAAATTGCCAGCCGATAACGAGTATTACAACAAGGAACGCTATTTGTATTGACCATCGCAACCGCTGGGAATTAAATTTTCCCCTCTTGCTTTTAATTATCTTTCCGGCGTCCGACTGTTTATTTTCACGGTGAATTTCCTGAACGGACGTAGATGTTGAATATTGTTGCTTTACCTCTTCCAAACGATAAACCTCCATGACTTGAAGCGTTCACTAAAACACTTGATTCAATACACTGTAAAGTTTAGAATGTTGTGCAATATCGCAATAACTGTCTTTTCTTTGAAATATTATGATAATCGAAATCAGCCTTTGTATGCAAGTAATTTTGGCGTAGATATCCTATGCAATCAGACACAAAAACCTTTAAGTCAGGTTATGTAGCCATCGTGGGCAAGCCCAACGTGGGTAAATCAACATTAATCAATGATTTCCTGGGATGCAAATTATCCATCGTTACCCCGAAACCCCAGACGACCCGGAAAAAAATCATGGGTATTCTAACAAAAAAAGATTATCAGATCGTCTTTTACGATACCCCAGGCATTATGGAACCAAGATACGAATTGCAAAAATATATGGTAAAAGAAGCTTACGATGCCATAGAAGATGCCGATGTAGTCTTGATGATGGCAGAACCCTTTGAGCCACCCACTGATAAAGATAAGGAATTTTTTGAAAAGTTATCTCACATCAATATACCTGTAATCTTGGCAATTAATAAGGTAGATTTGGTGGAAAAAGACAGCCTGATACCGATCCTTTCTGCTTACAGCGAACAATTCAAATTTGCCGAGATTGTTCCAATTTCAGCCTTGAAGGGAACCAACTTGGACTTGATACAGACACTTATTGTGAAATACCTGCCTGAAGGAGAGCCCTTCTATCCTGAGGATTACATAACGGACTACAACGAAAGATTCCTTGCTTCTGAGATTATCCGAGAGAAGGTATTCGAGTTTTACGGGGAGGAAATCCCCTATTCTACAACAGTCGATATTGAAGAGTTTAAAGAACGAGGGAAAGACAAGGATTTTATTAAGGCCATTATCTATGTAGAACGTAAATCACAAAAGGGCATTATTATTGGCGAAAGCGGCAAGGCCATCAAGCGAGTTGGAGTCATCGCCAGAGAAGAGATAGAGAAACAAATAGGCAGAAAGGTATATCTGGAACTCTGGGTAAAGGTTATGGAGAAATGGAGGAAGGACAAAGGCAAGCTGCATAGGTTAGGGTATAAATAGCACGCGAAGTGAACTTCACTCCGATAGAAAGTTTAGATCGGGAGCCTTGGGCCAAGAGACAAGAGGTGAGAATCAAGAGGCAAGATTCTGTTGTTCCTGTCTCTGACCTCCAGCTTCTCACTTCCTGCCTGTGGCATAGTCTCAGCTTTGTCCATAAAACTCAAAGTGGGTACAAATTACCTATCTAATATTTATGCTTAACCTCAACAATTATTCTACAAATCGCTTTTCACCTGTCTACCAACTAATTGTGAACTCCCTTTATGTTGATTGTGAAGACGAAAAGCCAAACAGCCATTCACCCTTACTTGTCCTGGAAGGCACAGAAAAGCTCATCAAGGAAGAATTGGTGCGATGTATATGGTTTGGACAACATATCAAAAAAGACAACCTCTACGCCGATGATGGTTCACGTTTGGAAATTCTATCGCCGGGACGGTGGAATTCTGAGGGAGGACCTGATTTCAAACATGCAGAAATTCTCATGGAAGGCAAGGGACTCGTAAAGGGGAACGTTGAAGTCCACGTGTTTGCATCTGATTGGATGAGACACCAACACGATAAGCAAGAAACATATAACACGGTATGCCTGCACATAGCTATGTGGAATGACACGGAAGGGAAGCGTATTAAGAATTCTATGGGACAATTAATCCCCCAGTTGACGTTGTCAAAATATTTAGATGCTGAACTTGATGATGTAATTGATATGATTGATGTCGAATCCTATCTAAGGGGCGGCAAGGTAAACCCAGGACACTGCCAAACAGAGATAGAAAGTCAAAAGATAGATGAACAATGGATAGGCCATTTCCTCGATTATGCAGGAGACGAACGCATCCTCCAAAAGGCCAAAAGGTATGAAAAATGGGGAGAA
>JAGWZR010000279.1 GCA_018968795.1 Planctomycetota bacterium
TGCTCGCGCAGACGCATTGTACATGGTGCTCCCTGGTTTAGAAAATCTTCCCGTTGAAATTACACCGCCGAGTGTAAGCGAGCAAAATCGTGTATTTAAAGGTTTAAACAAGGTGGGACAAATTATTGGCTACGCAGCCTGTGGTGAAGCGCAGGGATATTCGAGCAAGATCAAGGTTATGGTAGGAATTGATTCCAACTTTGAAAAAATCCTCGGAATCAATATCCTTGCACAAAGCGAGACTCCCGGTTTAGGCACAAAAATGGCTGAGGTTGAAAGCGCTTCTACTTTGTGGAGCGTGATCTATGGCAGGGAACTGAAAACAATCAATTGGGATAGCGACGAATCCTGGCAATTACCACCCTTTCGAGAGCCTGCAAGGATAAAGAAATTTGGGCTATCAAAAAAAAATAAAAGCAAATCTCAGCCGTGGTTTCAGGAACAATTTAAGCGCAAAACTTACAATCAGCTTGTTGTGTCGAAGATAAAAGATGCTGAAAAGATCACGGCCATTACAGGAGCGACAATATCCACAAAGGCAGTAATCAACGCCGTACAGAATGCCATCAATAAAATTAAAGGCATTGCTCAATCTCCGGTTTGGGAAATTAACAAATAGCTTTAAATCAAAGGGATGTTGATTTATGAAAGAAACTGAAAAAATCAAACCCATCGTTGAATCCTTAATATTTTCAGCAGAAGAGCCCATTACGTTGCGTAAACTTACAGAAATTCTTGAGAATGTCGACAGCGCTCAGATTCGAGAAGCTATTGCCCAGTTAAAGAGCGATTATGAGGCGCAAGGCAGGGCATTCCAGATTGAAGAAATTGCCGGCGGCTATCGATTCCATACAAGACCTGAATACCATGAGTGGATAGAAAAAATACGAAAAAAAACAGGCGAAACAAAACTCTCGCAAGCCGCGCTTGAAACACTGGCTATAATTGCTTATAAACAGCCTATCTTAAGGGCAAATGTGGAAGCCATCCGCGGGGTTCAGTCTGGTCAAATTATCAGGTTGCTTATGGAGAAGGACCTTGTTAAGGTTACGGGAAGGGATGAATCGTTGGGATATCCCTTACTCTATGGCACCACGAAAAAATTTCTTGAATGTTTTGGATTGAAAGATATTAAAGACTTGCCTAAGATTGAGGAGCTAGAAGCCCCATAACAATTTCTGTAACAGTTCTACACCCCGGCCTATTTCTAGGAATGAAATTTAAACAATTACACCCATGGCATGTAGACTACGAAAAAGCTATTCAAATCCAGAAAACTTTACGAGACTTATTAATCTTAAAAAAACCTCATGGGAAGATACGCACCATAGCGGGCGCTGATGTTTCTTATGACAAGCATAGCGATCGTTTTTTTGCGGGCGTTGTTGTTTTTAAACTGAACAAACATTTAGAACTAATTGAGGAGGTGGCATCTGTGGGCAAGGCAAGATTTCCCTATATTCCCGGTCTCCTTTCCTTTCGTGAAGCGCCCATTCTGCTGAAAGCATTCACGAAACTAAAAAACGATCCTGACGTCATCCTTTTTGACGGGCAAGGGATTGCGCATCCTCGTCGTCTGGGTTTGGCGTCACACATGGGGTTAGTTCTTGACAAACCATCCGTTGGGTGTGCAAAAAGTCGATTGGTTGGTGAATACGACTCTGTGAAAAATGTTGTAGGCGCATATTCAAAACTTCTCTTTAAAAATAAAGTTGTGGGGGCTGTACTTCGAACGAAAGCGAATACAAAGCCCGTCTTTGTCTCTGCCGGACATAAAGCAAACTTGCCATTTGCAATTCGTATTGTTATGGAGGCGTGTCGTGGGTATCGTATTCCCGAACCTATACGGCATGCCCACATATTAGTAAATAAAATGAGAAGAAAATCCATTTACTTTGAATAATAAGGGAATGCTGAAATATGAAAATAAAAGCCGTAATCTTTGATTTGGATGACACTTTGTACGATTGTACGGGGTCACTTATTGATGCATCCAGGAGGCGCGCAGCTCGGGCAATGGTCGAGGCGGGGCTACCCTGCACGGAAGAAGAAGTCTATCGGTTGCAAAAAGAACTTACTGATAAATACGGCCCATATCATCTCGTGTTTAACGAAATCGTGAATAAGTATCATGCAGATAATAAATTAGTCAGCATTGCATATAAGGCGTACAATAGCAGTGAAGTCTCTGAGATTAAACCGTTTCCCTACGTCATTCCCACCCTTAAAGAATTGAAAGACAAGGGCTATAATCTTTTTCTGCTGACCGTAGGCGTTCACGAGCGACAGGAAAGAAAGATAAACATCCTTGGGCTGAAACCATATTTTGATGAAATTGTCATTAACGATCAGGAAATAGGCCTTCTCATGGAAGATTGCATTCGTGATCTCATTAAGAGGCATGATATTAATGCCGGAGAGGTCGCCATGGTGGGAGACAGAATAAGGGAAGAGTTGCGTGTTGCTAAATCATTAGGCATGACTACTATTCAGATGCTGCATGGGAGGTTTAAGAATGAGCTTACCACGAATGGATGTGACAAGCCAGACTATAAGATCAAGCGTATTTTTCAAATCCCCACGATTCTACAACTCAGCAATATGGGAAAGACTCCTGACAAGCTTAAAATAGTTGCCATCGGCGGAGGCACCGGGCTTCCCATTATGCTGGAAGGTTCGAAAACGTACAGCAAGCATCTTACCGCCGTGGTAACTGTCACCGATTCTGGCAGGAGTTCTGGCGTTCTGAGGGAGGAATTCGGCATACTTCCTCCAGGCGACGCAAGAAATTGTCTGGTAGCGCTTTCTGAAACGGAAGAACAAGAACAAGAATTATACCAATTGTTTCAATACAGGTTCAATAGAGGTTCGCTTGACGGTATGAGCCTTGGGAATTTACTAATGGCTGCATTAACGGATATTACAGGCAGTTTTGAACAGGCGATTAAAAAGGCAAGTAAGATATTAAACATCCGGGGGAAAGTGCTTCCTTCGACCCTTGCCAATACACATATTTGCGCGGAACTAGAGGATGGAACCTATGTGGAGGAAGAATTTAACGTGCGTGCCGTAGGCAAGCCTCCTATTAAAAATGTTTTCTTAAAAACCAACAATGTAGCGCCCCTGCCCGATGCTGTAGAAGAAATTCTAAAAGCAGATATTGTTGTAATAGGGCCTGGTAGTCTTTATACAAGCATCATAAC
>JAGWZR010000280.1 GCA_018968795.1 Planctomycetota bacterium
TTCATAGCCGCGCCCAATTCAACACCCAGCATGTCGGGGTTTGTGTAAACTCTAAACCTGTCTGTGGTAAAAATTTCTTGAACGGCTCGCGCCAAATTAGGATCCTTCGATGATGCAACGATAGTAGTGGGCAATCCACGTGCAACTTCTTCTGCGTGACTTGGGCCCAAAAGCAAAGAAATGGGTTGATTGCCTAATACACTCTTAATAATCTCGCTCGGCCTCATAAGGGTTTCGTTTTCGATTCCTTTTGTAACGCTAACAATAGGTATCTCAGGAGCAAATATACCTTTAAATCTTGTAAGTGCCGAACGCAGATAGGGAGTGGGTATTGCAGAGACAATAAGATGCGCATTCATTAACTTGTGAGATATATCAGAAGTAAGCTGTATTCCAGACGGTATTGGAATGTCCTTTAAAAACTTAACGTTTTCCCTTTTCTCATTTAAATATTTTACGTATAATGCATCGGCACCCCAAAGGGTAATTTCGTAACCTTTTTTATGTAACAAAATCGCAAGGGCAGTCCCCCATCCGCCATTGCCAATAACAGTTATTTTTCTCGTTAACGATTTTGAGGTCATTTTTTTACTTAGGCATAAAAAATTGGGCTGGATTGCTCCAGCCCTTTTGGTAAGTCATAATCTAATAATCCAAGATTGTTATTTTGCAACCTGACATGCCTCTTCATATAACGGGTGTGCAGAACAAAGGTCTCTTATTGTTTTTTGAACGGTTTCTTTAATTTTAATATCGCTTGGGTTGGAAAGTATCTTATCAATGCATTCTGCTATCTTTATAACCTCTGCTTCTTTTATGCCCCTTGAAGTTACTGTAGGTGTCCCGATACGAATGCCACTTGGTTCATTTGCGCCTCGTTCATCAAAAGGGATCGTATTTCTGTTCAGGATAATACCTACTTCTTCAAGTAATATTTGAGCCTCTTTTCCAGGAATACCTTTATTGCGTAAATCAATCAAGAAGAGATGGTTATCCGTTCCGCCCGATACAAGGGTGTATCCCCTTTTAACAAATTCTTGTGCCATTGTCTTTGCGTTTTTTACCGTTTGCCTCTGGCACTGCTTGAATTCTTCAGTCATCGCCTCCTTAAATGCAACTGCTTTTGCTGCAATGCAGTGCATAAAAGGTCCGCCTTGAATTCCCGGGAAAATCACGGAATCAATCTGTTTTGCATATTTCGATTTACATAAGATTAAACCACCCCTTGGTCCTCGAAGTGTTTTATGGGTTGTTGTAGTAACAAAATCTGCATATGGGATGGGGCTGGGATGCACACCTCCAACTATGAGTCCTGCGATATGGGCAATATCAGCCATAAAGTAGGCGCCAACCTCATCCGCGATTTTTCCGAATTTCTGGAAGTCGATTATGCGTGGATAGGCGCTTGCGCCGGCTATGATAATGTGGGGTTTCGTTTTGATAGCAATGGCTCTCAATTCGTCGTAATCAATATATCCGGTTTCTTTTTTCACACCGTAGTGGGTAATTTCATACAACATCCCTGAGAAGTTCTTTTTAAATCCATGGGTAAGATGTCCGCCGTGAGACAGATCCATTCCCAAGATACGGTCTCCTGGCTTTAGCACGGAAAAACAGACAGCCATATTGGCTTGCGAGCCTGCATGTGGTTGTACATTGGCATGCTCTGCTCCAAAGATTTGTTTTGCCCTTTCAATCGCTAATTCTTCTACAGTATCTACATTTCCGCAGCCCGCATACCATCGCTTTCTGGCGTATCCTTCCGCATATTTATTGGTCATTGAAGACCCTTGCGCTTCCTGCACTGCGGGACTGCATATGTTTTCTGATGCAATCAAATCTATCGTATTTTGCTGTCTTTCTACTTCTTCTTGTATGGCACGCCAAACTTCTGGATCGTCATTTTTTAATGTAATCATAATTTTTCACGCTGTCCTTTAAAATATGTTCAATTGGTTTTTGCCATTTTCCATTTCAGATATGTTTCCATAAACTCATCAATTTCTCCATCCAGTACAGCCTGTGTATTCCCTGTTTCCTTGCCGGTACGCAAATCTTTAACGAGAGAGTAAGGTTGTAACACATACGACCGGATTTGATGACCCCATGCAATTTCTCCTTTCTCATCGTAAGCCGCAGAGAGTTCTTTCTCTCTTTCAGTTTCTTTTATCTGATACATTTTTGCCTTCAGCATGCTCAAAGCCACTCGTCGATTCTGGTGTTGAGAACGTTCGCTCTGGCATTGTACGACAATCCCGGTTGGTAGATGGGTGATACGAACAGCCGAGGATGTTTTATTCACATGTTGGCCACCAGCCCCGGATGCGCGATAGGTATCCACACGCAATTCATTTTCATTGATTTCAATCTCTTCCTCCTCTTCTATTTCTGGCAGCACATCAACTGCTGCAAACGACGTATGTCTTCTCGCATTCGCATCAAAGGGGGAAATTCGCACTAAACGATGCACTCCGATTTCAGATTTTAAATATCCGTAAACATAGTCACCCTTTATAAGAACGGTAACTCTCTTGATTCCTGCCTCTTCGCCTGGCAGTATATCAATTAAAGAAAGCGTGTAACCACTTTTTTCAACCCAACGGCTATACATGCGGAATAGCATAGATACCCAGTCACATGACTCTGTTCCACCTGCTCCTGCGTAAATACTTAAATAAGCATTGCAGTGGTCGTGCGGTTCGCCCAACATTGTCCGCAATTCAATTTTTTCGAGTTTTTGTTCAAACGACTTAATATCTTTGACTACCTCAGTCGCAGCCTGCTCATCCCGTTCTTCTTCGGCAAGCGTAGATAAACACTCTATGTCGTCCAGTGCTTTTTGTAATTCGCGAAAGGGTAAGACAATTTCCTTGAGGGATTTTAGTCTCTTAACGGTTTGCTGTGCCTTATCCTTGTTTTCCCAAAAATTTGGTGACGAGAGTTGTTCCTCTAAGGCGACCAGTTCTTTTTCTTTATTTTTTAGGTCAAAGAGAGTCCCTGAGATGTAATAAACGCTCTCGAAGAGTGGTTAGTTCTTTTTCTATATTGCCAATCATAAATTATATTACCTTAGATTATAAATATTGAGAAATGTTAATTTTGAGCTCCTTTGTACCGAGGGCGATTAGTTGTGTTAATATCTATTGAACAAAGATAAAAATCTATTTATAAAATAAAGATTATAAATTATAAAATATAT
>JAGWZR010000281.1 GCA_018968795.1 Planctomycetota bacterium
CTAGGTTTTGGGAACATTGTCTTTGCGGCAGGACCGTCGCCTTTGCCTTCGATTCCATGACAATACCAACACCTCTTTTCGAAGACTTTTTTTCCCTCAGAAACAGCTTCTTGTGTTTCTGACAATTTCGGAGGTACTTCATGCTTATATGTCCTAAATAAGTGCGATGACTGGGCAGATACCTCCCCGCGCACCCCAAAAACACCAATACATACGCCGATTAATCCAAAACTAATTAATCCTTGTTTAAGCGCTTTTATCATAGTATTTACTTGCTCTTCTTCTATCCAATGACGTTTATAAATAAATTACTAAGAAAGTTTAATCAAATCTCTCTCTCTGCACAAACTTAACATCATTCGATCTTCTCTCTTTGTCGAGGCATGACACCCGCTGTATCATACTCGCCCATGATAATCTTCCATATCTCGTCATCCTTTAAATCGTCTTTCCACGAAGGCATTGCCGAGTCCCACGGAGTAGATTCTGAGGGAAGTCCTGGACCGCCTTCTTTAATACGCCAAAAGAGATAATTATCTACTACTGTTGCAATTGTTCCAGGATCCTGAAAATTAATCGGTCTTAGACGAAATGAGTTTGCAAACGGACCGTTACCGTCCGCTTTTGAACCATGACATGGCCGGCAATAAGTTTGAAAGAGTATTTTCCCTTCTTCAATGCATTTCCGCTGGGTTTCGTTATCGGTTTTCCTAAATGGATTCTCAAGCTTTTCAAAATCTTGTGGCAACGTGGGATGTTGAATCCTCAATTCCACAGGTGAGGCAGCGCCAGGGATCGACCATGTATATATAAACCATCCAACCAAAACAGGAAAGGCAACAAACAAAACCTTCTGTAGTAAAAATTTTATCCTCGGTCCCTCATCCGGAAGCAAAAACCCCAGAAAATCAGCAAATTTTTGATTGCTCGTCGTTGCATACACCAGACCTGCCAGAACACCCATAATCATATACCACATCATCAGGGTGCTCGGCGTTGGCATGGAATGACCTTTTTCCATCAACACCTGAAAAATTTTGGGAGAAGCATATTTAAGAAAAACGTACAGACAGATAACTGCTGTAATCACCCATATTAATAAAAATGCGCTCCGCTTTTTAGCCATTACTGCACTCCTAACTATTGATCGCTCGCATATATCGCAACATAATATTTATTGATCTATTTCAAACTCTGTAAAAAGGATATAATCCCATAAAAATCCTTCACACTCAGTAATTCACCAATATTCCCTGGCATAATCGAGACATCCTGCTTCTTCATTTCCGCAACATCACTTTTCGGAATTACCACTTCTTCAATCTCGCCGCTTTCTTCTTTTAATAGCACGAGTTCTTGATCTGTTTCACTTTTGATCAATCCATTATAGGGTATCCCATCTGTCGTTATTACATACATTGTTTCATATCCTTTAACAATCTTTGCACTCGGCGTAAGAACGGATTCCAAGAAATATTCAGGCGTTTGAATTGCGCCAATGCCGGTAAGTTCTGGTCCCACCTTTTTTCCTCTTCCATTTACAATATGACATTTTCCACAAGTAACGGGGCGTGCTTCATCAAAAAACACCTTTTCACCTTCTTTCGCATCAACCACGACAGGAGATACCCATGGTTTTACTTTCTTCTTTGATGCTTCAGGTATTTTATCCTTATACTTCATAATAGCGCCAATGTCAGGTTCTCCGCCTAATGTCTGAAGATACGCCAAAACGGCCAGTATCTTTTCTCGCGACAACATGATGGGCGGATCATACACCTTGGGCATAATTTTATCGTACCCCTTCACAATATACTTTTCCGGCTCTACAAGAGATTCTACAAGGTAATCCAATCCTGAAGCCATACCCAGCTCTTTTGCACGTTCTTCCGCTCTTCCTGCTAAGCCATCCTGATCTGGACCTCTTGTAGCGCTGCCACTTGTTCCTATCTTGTGGCAGGTGCTGCACTGTCCGTCCCCCCAAAATATCTTTTCCCCCGCCTCAGGGCTTACCCCACCGGCAGACTCGCCACCGCCAGTGCCAGAAAGCCCTGCCACATACATTGTGATATAGATATAAAATCCTATAACTCCAACCCCAAAAGCCGCAATTTTAAGCACGCTCTTATTCATAAGTTCTCTCTATGCTTTCATTTCATCATTAATGAAATTCAATCATGTTTAACATATTACTTCATTCCGCATTTGCTTACATACTTACTCAAATTTACGAATCACTCATCACGGTTTCATAATACGTTTAATCTTTTGGCTTTTTACTTCACTAATGTTCTGTTAATTCGATGCTTCTTTGGTATTTAGACCTTATTATAAATGCTCCGGATGAGGTTCTGTTAATTCAAATTCTTCTTTCACTACCCCTTTCTCTTTCTTTTCACCCAAATTAGCCAGCCAGAATACGAAAGTAACCAAACCTAAGAAGAGTGCAACGATTAAACCTACCACACGTCCCATATACGCTAAGGTCGGCGTATATGCCCACTGAGAGGTATCCTGCAAGACACCATAAATATGCCAATCCATCCTTAGTCCGGAACGTATAAAACCCATAAGCCCCATTAGGATAACAATAACGACACACAACAACAACAAAGCATACTGAGACCTCACAGGCATCTTTCCCCAGACAATGCCACCCACAAGTTTCGCTTGACGGAATATAAAAATATCTATAATAGCATTCATGATCAAACAACTCATCACAATCGAAACCTGCGTTACGGACAAGTACCTTAAGACCAAGTTTGCTTTTTGCATAACCTGAAAACCGTAATACCAGAAATAAAGCACGGCAATACATGCCGTAACCGCAAATAACATAGTTTGTGCCAGTTTTCCTTTATTTTTAAAGGTCAAGAATACAGCGAAACATATGGCAAATGATTGGATATAAAGTGCGCGTATTAACGGTTTCACAAAGACTTTTATATTAGCCTCTAATTCCACAAAATTGAGTGAAATCGCATACGAAACCAGCATTAATAAGCAAAAGATTAAGGCAGAAAATATTCCGATCTTCCCTGCCCGCCCTTGTTCAGAAAACGGTATCATATCCCCTTTATTACTCCTCCGATAAATAAGGAAGGAAAAGAAGGTCGAGAGAATAATCAGGTTAACCACGGCATTTTT
>JAGWZR010000282.1 GCA_018968795.1 Planctomycetota bacterium
TTACCGGGGAAAATGGCCGCTGCAGAGTACTATAATTATGGTTTGGAACATATTAAAAAAGGAGGGTTCGATGAAGCGATTGCAGCGTGGGAAAAGGCTCTGGAGCTTGAACCAACGATGGTGAATGCTTATGAAAAGCTTGGTAAGGCATATTATACACAAGGTAGATTTGATAAAGCCGGAGAGACATATAGAAAAGAATTGAAGATAAACCCAGATGATCCGATGATATATTATAGCTTAGGCGTCGTGTATCGCATGAATGAGCAGCTTGAAGATGCAGTGAAAATGCAGATGAAGGCATTGTCGCTAAACCCCAATCTTGCCTCTGCCTACAACGAACTTGGGTTAACATATTGTAAGCAGAAAAAACTCGATGATGCCATTGCTGCGCATAAAAAGGCCATTGAGCTGGATCCTAAATTGGGAACTGCGCATAATTATTTAGGAGTGGTGTATTTATTAAAGGGAATGACCGCCGAAGCAGAAGAGGAATTCAATCAATTTAAAAAATATGAAGCGGGTAAAAAGATGTATCCGCAACACGGCGCGACGCCATCGCATTAAGGATGAAGGTAGGGGCATATCGCGATATGCCCCTACGTTATGCAATATCCAACTATTTTTTAGACTTTTCTTGTTCCTTCTTGCAAATTGGACATGACAGGAAATCAGTTTTGCATGTGTCGCAATGTTGAGTGTACCATTCCTGCGTCTTGTGCTTGCAGTCAGGACACTTCATTTCCTTTTTTGCTAACGTCTTTCCTTTGATAGGCCTTACACGTGTCTCTTTGCATTGAGGGCATTTTGCTTCCATGGTTGTAGCCTGTAACTCGGCAGCGGCACTTTGACACACCACGCATACCATGACATCTTTTCCACACTTGTCACAATGATGAACAGCGAGCTCGCCTATCTCATTTTTACAATCTGGACAAACCATGGGCATTGCTGCAAGTGTCCTGCCCTTCTCCGGACTTAGACGCACGTTTTTACAAGTAGGGCACATGGGGGGTTCTACCGTTGGATGTACAGGCGCTAGGCCTTTTTCACTATGTTTGTGGGTTTCTTCTTCGGCATAAGAGAAATTATTCGCTAGCATCATTACACTAACAGCCATAACCGCAGAAACAACTATTCCTAAAAATTTCTTATTCAACATACTCTCCTGTCCTCCTTTCTAGACATAAAAAATTCAAAAGTAAAGATAACACTTACAATCTAAAGGTGTGCTTAACCAATGGAAACCGAATACAATGGATACTTCTAACCTTTTCTATCAAAATTGTCAATAAATTTATTTAAAATAAATTGTTAAGTAATGTTTAACTTTGATGGGTAATAAAAAAGGGATGCACTTATAGAAAAGTGCATCCCTTTGTGGTCAGTCATTATATCCCTTTCCTTTAGTTTCTTTTTCTCCCTTTTGCTTATTTTCTTTCTTAGCATATTTCGAAGGATCTTTTTTAAACGTGTCTTCACACCCTTTGGAACAGAAATAATAGGTTTTGCCGTCATGTTTTAATTTAAGTGCTTTATCTTTATGAACATCCATACCGCAGACAATATCCTTTGCAATATTTTTATCAGCCTTTTGGGTTTCTTCCGCACTTTTCTTTTCAGATGCGATTGTGTCAGAGCTAATTGTCCAACTCGAAAAATACATAGTAAGGCTTGCGACCGTCAGGAAACATAAAATACGTTTCATTACCATATCTCCCAAAGTAAAGATTAAAAATATAAGATAAATTTTAAATAGGCAATATTGCTTGATATATCAGTAAATAACCACCTCCGTTGACAAAAATGGAGTTCTTTTATGTTAATAAAAAATACGCTGTATCATAAGTTACCTTTCTCTGCCTGTCAAGTTTTTTGTTACAGAAATTACGGACTTAAAGGAATGTTGAAAAACATTTTAATCTCTGCCATTCCCAAATTACTTTTTATTCCTGAGCCACTCTCGAATGCTTATTTTTAGGTTCGCATACTTTCGCAGTATAGTTTCTGTGGTATAGTAAGTATACTTGAACTTGCTCATTAGGAACGAATGGCGAAATTACCAATTATTCATTCGGTAAGCCTGTCGATGCTGTTTATAAATTATAGAGACGAATATGACAGGTAAACAAAATTTATCTCTTCAAAGAAACCTCTTTTTATTGCATGTATATCTAACCAAACACCGCGTCAATTATCATCATTACTGCAAAACCTATTATTGTCCCCATGGTAGCTAATTCGGTATTGCCACTCCGTTGAGATTCTGGAATTACCTCTTTTATCAAGACAAATATCATTGCGCCTGCTGCAAAGGCTAGAGCATACGGCATAATTGGTTGTGTAATAGTGACGGCTTCTGCGCCAATAACACCTGCTATGGGTTCAGCCATTCCAGGCAATTGCCCATACCAGAAACTTTTTAAGCGAGATGCTCCCATGCGTCGAAGGATCATTGAAATTGCAAGTCCTTCCGGAAAATTTTGAATTCCAACACCTATAGACAACGCAATGGCAGCAGGTAGTGCAGCAGAAGGGAGACCTGCGGCAACAGCTCCAAAGGCTACTCCAATCGAAAGTCCCTCTGGAATGTTTTCCAAAGTTACAGCAAAAACTAGCATGATTACTCTTCTCCATGTTGTTTTTATTTCCTCAGTTTCTTTTATATGAAGGTTCTTAAGTATTTTGTCAACACCCCACAGTAAAATACCACCGACAAGGAAACCTGCCGTAGACTTGAGCCGATTGAGAAAATCTTCACCTTTCGACATCTCAATGGCTGGTTGAAGCAGCGACCAATAGATAGCGGCTATCATAATTCCACCCGCAAAGCCGTACATCCAGTCTAATATCTTCCTATGTACCTCTTTAGCCGTAAATATCACAGTCGCGCCAAGTGCGGTTGTCATCCATGTAAAACTTGTTCCTATAAGAGCCTGCATCACAGGAGGTAAGTTCTGCACAAAATTTAGCATGTTGAGAATCAAAGTATGCATGAATATAGAAATATTATTGTAAAAATGTCATCAAACTATTGCACAATAAGATAAGTCCAGATTTAGAAGTGAAACCTCCCCAGCCTAAAGGCTGGGGCTTCTGCCTTCTGGCATAATCTGGCTATGGCTTATCTTGCTCTCGTATATACTT
>JAGWZR010000008.1 GCA_018968795.1 Planctomycetota bacterium
AGTAGATTGTTTCAGAAAAAGGTATACAATGCAAAACGTCATTGCGAGGAATGGAGTGGCTGCAAGGCGAAGCCGAAGCAAACCCGAGAAGATTCCTCACTTCGTTCGGAACAGACTCCGCAATGACAATAAACCTGTAAATTGTTTTCATGAAACGCTATACTGGGATAAAAAGGTGCTTTGGGACTACCCTCTAACCATTTCGGAGCAAACCTTTGGGTTGTTTTAGAAACAAAAAAATAATCGGCTGGTTAAGTATAGTTATCTTTTTATGCATCCTTGGTTGTTCGCCATTAGAAATTCAAAGGGGTGTCTTTTCTCCACCTGATGAAAAGTATATGGTACATATTCCCAATTCCGGATGGGAACCGATTAAGTTAGGCAAAGAAGATTTGGCTTTATGGCATACACAATATCACGCTACGATTGCCTTCATTTCCAGCAATGTAAAGGGTAAAAAGGGTTCGCTGGAGGCGCTCGATAACCAACTTTTTATCGGAATGAAGCACAAAAGGATCGTTTTGAAAGACTTCGTACTCGTGGATAATCAGAGGGCAATGCATACCATTTTGACGTGCGAACTGGATAATCATGAATTGAAGATCGATTCCTACGCCATTCAGTCGGGAGACAGGGTTTATGATCTGGTGTACTGGGCATCCTCTGATTCCTTTAACCGCGCGCTCGGCGATTTTGAGAATATCGTAAAATCGTTTAAATTTTCGAATTATCATGGAGCATCCTAATTGCAGAGGAATATTTTACTATCGATCGATGTTGCAAGTAAAAAGTTTATCCTTTCGGTGGGACAGGCAACGATACTGGCGGTAAAGGGATTCGCGGGAATTTTCTTGCCTCCGTTCAATCTGAAGCTGATTTTCCGAGAAGTTGATAACTTCGGCGCAGGCTCGCTTCTCCTCGTTGACACTATTGCGTTATTTACTGGAATGGTGATGGCGCTCCAAACGATCTATGGATTGAGTATGTATGGCGCAGAAATGTATGTTGGCAGCGTCGTCTCGCTAACACTTGTGCGGGAACTTGGGCCTGTACTGACGTCCATTATGGTGGGCGCGCGGGTGGGTTCTGGCATTGCGGCAGAAATTGGCTCAATGCAAGTGACAGAACAAATCGATGCCATGCGGGCACTGGGGGCAAGTCCCATTAAAAAGCTGGTAGCCCCAAAAATACTTGCCGGGATGATTACACTCCCCTTGCTCACCGTTACGGCAGACATTATTGGTATTTTTGGAGGCATGATTATTGCTTTGTTTGAGCTTGAGATAGATCACGTTTTCTATATCAATTCCGTTTTAACAACCATTAAGATCTCAGATTTACTAAGTGGTATTGGAAAGACGGTATTCTTTGGATTTCTCATCGCTGTGCTCGGTTGCTATTTTGGATTAAGAACTACAGGAGGCACAACGGGTGTAGGTCGTTCTACAACAATTACCGTTGTAACCATATCAATCTTAATTCTGATTTCAGATTTTTTCCTGACAAAACTGTTTTTGATTGTATTCTAATTAATTAGGACACAGATGAACACGGATTATGAGGATATTAAATACAAAGAACTGACGGAGAAGATTATTAATATTTTTTTCAGAGTTTATAATAAACTTGGTTTTTTTAGAGAAGATTTACGAAAATGCAATAATGCTGGAACTTAAAAAAGAGAATATTCCCGCTGTCTCTCAGTCTCCAATAAAGGTGCTTTATGAGAATGAGACTATTGGTGAATATCTTGCTGATATACTGGTTGATAATAAAGTAATTGTAGAGATAAAAGCTGCAAAAAGTTTAGCAATAGAGAATGAAGCTCAGTTATTAAATTATCTGAAAGCAACCGATATCGAAGTTGGACTTTTACTCAACTTTGGTTCTAAACCAGAAATAAAACGCAAGGTGTTCGACAACAACAGAAAATAGCTATCTGCGTATATCTGCGAAAATCTGTGTCCTAAATTTATAAATGTCTAAGGTAATTATTGAATTTAAAGACGTATGTAAATCCTTTAATGGGCTTTTGGTCCACAATGGAATAAACTTATCCATAGTGGAGGGCGAAATTATATCCCTCCTTGGAGGCAGCGGATCTGGAAAGAGTGTCCTTCTGAAAGAACTAATTGGCCTCATGAAGCCTGACAAAGGGGACATTGTGGTTTTCGGTAAAAATGTGGCTCAGATGAAGGAAGATGCGTTGATTAAATTGCGCGAACATGTGGGGATGCTGTTTCAGGGTTCTGCCTTGTTTGATTCGCTAACGGTTTTTGAAAATATTGCCTATCCACTACGGGAACATCTCCACCTGACGGAAGGGGAAATTTGGGAACGCGTTGCTGAAAAATTGAGACTGGTGGGCTTGAGCGGTATTGAAACCAAAATGCCTGACGAGTTGAGCGGCGGGATGAAAAAAAGGGTTGGCCTGGCAAGGGCAATCGCTACCGAACCCGATATTATCCTGTATGATGAACCCACGACGGGATTAGACCCGATGACTGCCCAACGTATCAATGAGTTGATTATCGAACTGCGGAGAAAATTGGGAATCACTACCATTGTCGTGACCCATGACTTGCACTGCGTAAAAACCGTTTCCGATCGGATTGCCATGCTCTATGAGGGAAAGATTGTTACCGTTGGTGCGTGGGAAACGTTAGCAGCTTCTAACATCAAGGCTGTTAAGGATTTTATCAGCGGTAATATTTGCGATTAAAAGAGGCTTTTATGAAAAAAGAACAATTTGTTGAATTACGGGCAGGAATCTTTACCGCGATAACGTTGATAGGCTTTGGAGCCATGGTGTTCATCCTCGGAAGCCAAAAAGGGTATTTTAAACCACAAATTACATTAAAAACGAATTTCCCGAATGTGTATGGTTTGAAAGAGGGTGCGCCGGTGCGATTTATGGGCGTGGGGATAGGACAAGTAAAGGCCGTCATCTTGCCAGAAAAATTGACTTGTACAGGAATCGATGTGTTGCTCCTGGTGAATAAATCAGTTCAGAAGAATCTGACGAGGGACTCTATCGCTACCATTAAATGGCTGAGTTATGTGACGGGAGATTCCTATGTAGAGATTGCACCTGGAGAGTGCAAGGAACCTATGGTGGAAGACGGCGATTCAATAAAAAGTACAGAACCAATCAATTATACCGCAGCTATTGAGGGGGTCGTCAGCACTATTGAATCTCTTTCAAAAATTCTAAAAAAAATGGACGAGGGCGGCTTGGCAGAATCATTAAGCGGTGTTTCCGTATCGCTTAACGAAAGCATGAAGGATTTCCGAAAGGGAGAGGGCTTGCTTCATTCGCTGATCTACGATCCAAAAGGTAAACAACTCCTGGAAGATTTGGTCACAACCTCCAACTCGCTCAAAAGGGTTACGGCAGGGATCGAGAATGGAGAAGGAACCATTGGCGCCCTGATATCAGATCCTTCCCTATACGACAGTCTAAACAGCCTCTTGGGCGGCGCCGAGCGGAGTTTCATCTTACGCTACTTGATTAGGAAAAGCATTGAAAAAGGGAAAGAAGAAAAATAAATAATTGTACATCTCACGCAATCTATTTTGGTGGGTTATTTGGTAGCAACAACAATATTCCCTATAGAGAAAAGATTATTAACATCGCTGTTTTTAAACAATTTCAGATAGAGAATTTGCGGAAAAGTAACAATTATCTTTTTTATTATTTGAGGTATTAATTTGTTTAATATGCCTGTATTTAATTTCATGAAAATATATTTACAAATAAAATCAACGAAAAATTCTCTGGTACCTCCTATTGAATTAATATAGTTTATAGTAAAACCAGTTTGTTTTTTAACCACCTCTATCAATCCTTCCTGGGTAAATCTGTAAAAATCTAAGGGGTCTTTATGAAGCCAGTAGTTTTGGGGTGTAGATAAAATAAGTATACCCCCTTTTTTTAGAATGGTATAGATTTCTTTTAAAACTTCTAATGGCCTTTCTACATGTTCTAATACTTCCAGGCATAGAGCCGTATCAAAGGTATTTTTTTTAAATGGCAAATGGTGCGCATTGGCAAACACGTCAATGTCATGCTTGGAATGCAGCGTCTGCGCCAAATCAATTCCTATATAATTCTCAATTTGTGATGAAAAAACGCCCCTGTATGGTTTCTCGCCACAACCGATGTCAAGCAATCTCCCTTTGATATAAGGAACTATTTTTAATATCTCTCGCAAAAGCAATTCATTGGCCAGCACAGAATTGGTTGCCTTCCATGAGATTTTGTACTTGTTAGAAGTTTTGTAAATAAAAACATTTGATTGATCATTCACAAGGGACATGTTAATACTCAATACTTTTTTTTAGTAGTAGTGATTGAAGTATTTTATTATAGCCGCGTATTCGCCCTTTGATTGCAGAAAAATTTTTAAATACAGTCACGCCAATAAGTGATATATATATGTTCTTCAACGAAGAAAAGGAAAAACACCTTAAAAATAACAACCCGAATTCTGACCACGTAAAAGCTAGCCAATTTTTTAGTGATTTAGGCATATTTTTTTTAAAAAAATAATAATGATTAAGAACCTTCATGGTTTCTATGATTCCTTTGTTATCTCTGGCGATTGGGGAAGCTTTGTGAATTAACTCCGCAAAAGGGGTGTAAAGAAATTTGTATTTTCTAGATACCCGATAGGTAAAATCATCGTCTTCCTGATAGGAATAGCCATGAAACCACTCATCAAAAGTAAATTCTTGAAAAACCTCTTTTTTGATACTCATATTGCCTGTTGGCATAATTTCCACCGGTACAATCGTATTTTTTGAGGCTGGGTAGGCGGGAAATCCGGAAGGTTGTATAACCCCTCTTCCAGTTTCGCGCGGCAGCAAGAAAAGTTTATAGATAGATTTATTCAACAAATACAGGAAAGACGGCCTTTCCTGAATAGCATTATCTTCTTTTGGATTTTTAAAATGCCCCATGACTCCAACAATGCTTTCAGGATTTTCATCATAGGTTTTTAAGATATGGTAAATATAGTGTTTATCCAGCACAACATCATCATCTAAAAAAATTATTATATCACCCAATGCCAATCTCACAGCTTTATTCCATGCTGCTGTTTTTCTGATTTTCCCAGAAATAACATCCTGTCTGTGATATGTAAATTTTATAGCATTGCCAAACAGCAACTCTTCAACCATTTTCTTACTATCACCGGTATCGCTGGCATCAACTAATATTATCTCGTCAGGCATAACACTCTGAACAAGAACAGAACCAACACATTCTTTTAAATCCCTAAACCGGTTTTTAGTAGATATAAGAATAGATACTGTATTCACTACTGTTTTTATACAAATAATAATTTGATCCAGCATTGAGGTGCGCGGTCAAGGCAAACATTTACTGAAACTGTTTTTCAAGCTTCAAAACTAATCCATTGCCAAAATGGAATTACCCTCCACCATATCTTTAACGAAAATTACGTTTACCAAGCTCTTAAATACATTAATTTCATTTCCGTGAGAATCGTATATATGGCGAAATGCTCGCAAACTCATTACCAAACGCATATGCGCTACGACATATTTAATTCTCCTCAGAATCCTTTTTACAAGCGATGTACTTCCTGGATATAAACTCATAAAAAAAAAAGAAGGATGTAAAGATAAATAAACAATTGGTCGCATATCCCTGAACAACTTTTTTAGAGACGGTACTAAAGAATATTCCCCTCCCTCAATATCAATCTTGATAAATAGCGGTGGTTGTATCTTCTCACGCTGTACAACGTTCTCAAGCCGCACAGAATCAACTTCCCAACTTGTTTGCCTGTCTGCGAACAGGATGCTGCCCTGGGAATCTCCACAACTGTGTCTATTGCCAAACCGCACTTTCCCATTAATATTCCCGATAAGGGTCTGGTAGATTTTAACATTATTCAATTTAGAATTTAACTTAAGATTTGCGGCTAATTCATTGAATGCTATTGGGTCTGGTTCAAATCCATACGCTTCTTTAGCAAAGTGTGAGGCATAAAGCAATGTCGGCCCTATCCAAGCTCCAATGTCCAGATAGGTAAAATCTCTGGTGATAAACCTATCAAAAATCTCAAAGGTCTCTGGTTCCCATTCGCCCTTTGTCAAACTACTCCAAAATTGCTCATGCTCTGTTTTTAAAACTCTCAGTATTATCCCATTTTTATTAACAAGCAAAGTGTTCATAATCATCCACTCAGACAACTGAAAATGTTGTTTTAACTACATACATGAATAAATTATTTTTGCTGGATATCGAATCAAACCAGCATCATTTGCTGGTAAATAATCCTTCTGTTTATTATGAGATAAAGTTACTATAAATTGCACAGCATTTATCCATGTATCATAATCAATCTGTCCATCAAGACTGCTTATACAAACAGTAATCATATAAGCATTCTGAAGCAGTGGTATTGACTCAAATAAACATTTCGTAACACCTTTGCCTTCAATAAAATCGACAACACTTCCAGTATTCGACGAACTTGCACAAATAATTACAATACCATCGCTCGTTTGAATAATAAATCTAAAATCGGGATTATTAATTTTCTTAGCAGCATAATAATTCATGGTAATAACAACATTGCTGCCGGTTTCAAAGGTATCCGTACTTTTCCCTGCAGAATCAGAAAGATGTACATCAGTTATTCTGACCTCTCCCGTACCCCATCGTTTTTCTTGAAGCTTCGGCTCTTTAAGGATCATAGCCTTATTCATTTCATTATAATAATACGAAATGACTTCTGGTGTAGGTCCAATTTTTCTAATACAGCCCTTGTCTAAAAAAAGGGTTTTTTTACAAAGTGCTTGAACCCTATAAATGTCATGAGAAACAAAAATAATAGTAGTGCGTTCTCTAGACAGAATTTCATGCAGTCGCTCATAACATTTTTTCCGAAAATTCATGTCCCCTACAGCCAGCACCTCATCAATAAGCAAGATGTCCGGTTCAACGTGTATCGCAACGGCAAAGCCTAATCTCGCATACATCCCGGAAGAATAATGTTTAATCGGCGTATCAATAAATTTTTCAAGTTCAGCGAAAGCAACAATGCTATCAAATTTTTTATAAATCTCTTTTCTTTTCAAGCCCATAATAGAACCATAAAGATATATATTTTCACGCCCGGTTAATTCAGGATGGAAACCTGTCCCAAGCTCTATTAAGGCTGAAATCTTTCCCTCAGTAATTATTTTCCCTGAAGCTGGCTCAATGGTATGCGCCAAAAGCTTTAAGATGGTGCTTTTGCCGGCCCCATTTGGACCAACAATGCCCAAAGCCTCCCCTTGTTTTACTTCAAAGTTGATATTTTTTAATGCATAGAAGCCGTCATCTTGATTGGAGAGTTGATTGGGAGCGCCAATAATACGGCATAGTATTTTGGGCAGATAATTCCTCATCCCACGAAAGCCAATGTGGTCTAAGGCATACTTTTTTGATACGTTTTCAAACCTGACTACAGTTTTGGACATGGATTATATTACGTCCGCAAATTTCATCTCTACCTTCTTAAAAAAGCAGTATGCCAGATAAAAAGAAAAAACAGAGATTAAAAAAGCAATACCCAAATACGTAATATTAGGAGACTCGCCGTACAAAATAACACGGCGATAGGAATCAATGATACCAGCCATAGGGTTTAACATATAGAGAGATAAATATCTCGCAGGAACTATATTTGTTGGATATACCACCGGTGTGAGAAACATCCAGAGCTGTAAACCCAAGGGAACAATGTAGCGAATGTCTCTCAAAAATACGATGACGGCAGATGCGAAAAAGGCTACGCCAATGGTAAACAGGATTTGGATAAAAATGATGAAAGGGACAAGAAGTATATGCCAACTAATATTGATGTGATAATAAAACATCATGAAAACAAAAAGAATGCCTGCGACGAGAAAATCGAGGAAACAAGCCATAACGGCTGCTATTGGGAATATTTCCCTTGGAAAATATATCTTTGTGATGAGATTGCTATTGTTGATAAGACTGGGAATTGCAAAGGTCAGTGATGATGCAAAAAAAGACCATGGTAGTAAAGAACAATAGGCAAAAATTGGATACGGCACACCATACGTTTGCACCTTTAAAAATTTTGAGAAGACAACCGTAAATATCAACATCAAAGATAGGGGATGAATAACTGCCCATGCCGTACCTAAAAGAGATTGCTTGTATCGTGCTTTGACGTCTCTCAGTGTGATATTTATAAGTAGCTCATGATATGAAAGTAGTCTTTTAAAGTGCTTTAGCATATTGAATTCATCTGCGTTTCCGGATGAAGACATGAATCTCTTCACCTTCCACCTCGACACCTAGTAACTCGTTCCCTGTAGTGCTGCACCAGGAAACAATATCTTTCTTGATGCCTTCGTCCGTGGCAACAACCTCAAGCACCTTTCCTATCTCAATATCTTTAATTTTACTCGCTGTTTTGAAGATAGGCATGGGACACATGAGACCATAACAATCTAGGGTATAGTCTGCTTTCATAACATATTATACAAGGAATTTCAAAGTTGCCACAAAGTCACTAAGACACTAAATTTTTCTTTGTGACTTGGTGTCTTGGCGGCGAAAAAAGTTACCGAAGGCCTAATTTATCAGTGCCCATGATGCTCGTCATGAGCATGCGATTTCTTTTTCTCAAGACCCTTGCCGGTCGTTTTCTTGAGGTAGTCGTCAATAGCCGCTTCAATAGCCTCTTCCGCAAGCACGGAACAGTGCATTTTTGCAGGGGGCAGACCGTCCAACGCCTCTGCCACCGCCTTGTTGGTAAGTTTCAGCGCCTCGTCAATAGTCTTCCCTTTAATCATTTCCGTGGAAATACTACTAGTGGCTATGGCTGCGCCACAACCGAAGGTCTTGAATTTTACATCAACAATTACATTATTCTTTACCTTAATAGACATCTTCATAATGTCGCCGCAGGCGGGATTTCCAACCTCCCCCACGCCATCGGCATCAGGAAAATCGCCCACGTTACGAGGGTTTGCAAAATGATCCATAACCTTTGCGCTGTACTGCATACAAGACTCCTTATTAGTTTAATTCTTCATCTGTTTCTGATTATACAAGGGAGACATTTGCCTTAAACGCTCAACGATTGGCGGCAGCTTTTCCAGAACGTATTCAACATCGGCATCGGAATTATTAATCCCCATGCTGAAAAGTACCGTCCCCTGTGCAAGCGCAGCATCGACACCTGTCGCCATGATAACATGAGACGCCTTCAGCGATCGCGAGGTGCATGCTGAACCGCTAGAAATGGCAATTCCCTGCATATCAAGAAATAATAAAACTGATTCCCCCTCGATATACTCTATACACAAACTAAGATTCCCAGGCAACCGATTCGTTGGATGACCATTGACATACACATGGTTTATATTCTTTAAGATACCGTCTCTTAGCTGATTCCTCAAGCCCTGAACCTTACTCAACCGCTGAGGCATTTCTAATTTTGCCAGCTCAGCCGCCTTCCCCATACCTACAATGCCAATAATATTTTCCGTCCCTGCCCTCCGCCCGCCTTCCTGAACGCCGCCATCCATAAAGGGAAGAATCCTTACCCCCTCCCGGAGATAAAGCGCCCCAATTCCTGGCGGACCGTTGAATTGATTGGCCGACATGCTCAAAGCATCGACGTGGACATCTGAAACATCAATCGGTACATTTCCCGCAGCAGCAACGGCATCTGTGTGGAAAATGATACCTTTTTCCCCTGTAATTGTCCCAATTTCTTTAATCGGTTCAATAGTTCCAATCTCTCCATTGGCGTACATAACAGACACCATCGTCGTCGTGGGTTTAATAGCCTTTTTTACATCATCAGGATTTACCACTCCATATTTATCAACAGGCAAATATGTGACTTCACAACCTGACTTTTCCAGCGATTTTAAAGGATTAAGCACAGAAAAATGTTCAATTTGTGAGGTGATAATATGATTTCCCTTTTTTTTATGAGCTGCCAGTATACCCTTTATCGCAAAGTTGTTGGCCTCAGTGCCACTTGATGTAAATATGATTTCATTGGGTTTTGCATGGACAAGATTTGCCACTTGCCCTCTGGCTGCTTGTATCGCATCACTGCTAATCCTTCCAAATTGATGCAGATTCGAGGGATTGCCAAAACCATCCTTTAAAAATGGCATTATAGCCTCCATTACCTTAGGATGCACGGGCGTCCCGGAGGCGTTGTCCATATATACTTTTTCCATAGGAAGTTTCCTCTTTTAATTACTTTATCTTTTCCAATTTTGCGTATGCTAACATAAGATGTTTTGTCCCGCCAACATTAAAACTAACCTTAGCGCTCACCTTTTCGCTGCTGCCGTAAATTTCTAGTATTCTTCCAATACCAAAAATAGGGTGTCTAACCACTTCTCCACTCGAAAAAGAAAAGGAATCCCTTTCCGATGCAGCACCTGTTAAATCGAAGGCATTTATATCATCTAAGTCAAATTTAAATGCCGATTCGTGAGATGTTTGATCTTCGATCGTGGTCGAGGGCAAGTTTTTTGCGCTAAAAGCGCCGCGAGAGTAACTGCGATTTGTTCTATCAACCTTATCTAAAATTTCTTCTGGAATCTCATCCAAAAATCTGGATGAGATGCATGGATTCATCTGGCCGTAACGTGTCCGCCGCCTGGCATGCGTAAGGAAGAGTTCCTTCATTGCCCGTGTGATACCTACGTAACAGAGTCGTCGTTCCTCTTCGATCTCTTCATCTGCGTCACTGGATTCCGAATGCGGCAACAATCCCTCCTCCATACCGGTAATAAAGACATGGGGAAATTCTAATCCCTTAGCGGTATGCAGCGTCATTAGGGTTACAGCTTCAACATCGTCTTCTAATTCATCGACGTCAGAAACCAGCGCTACCTCCTCCAAAAATCCTTGCAAAGCGCTTTCAGAATAGTTCATGTCGTATTCATGGGCAGCATTGACCAATTCTTCAACGTTGGCAATGCGATCTTTCGATTCCATCTCTCCAGATTCACGGAGAAATGCGATAAAGTTTGTTTCCTCAATCACCCGTTTAATAATGTCTTCAACTGGCGACTTTGGCAATTGTTGTAAACTTGAGATGAGTTCTGAGAACTTTTTTATTGACAGTGCGGCCTTGCCATGAATTCCGGGTATTAAATCAATCTGTCGTACTGCATTAAAAAGGCTTGTGCCCTGTGCTGCAGCCCAGACTTCTAGTTTTTTTATCGTGGTATTCCCGACGCCGCGTGTGGGTGTATTAATCGTACGCTCAAGCGCTATTTCATCATGGGGGTTAACGCACAGCCTAAGATAGGACAGAATGTCTTTAATTTCCTTTCTTTGATAGAATTCAACACCTCCAATAATCGTGTAAGGAATTCCGTGGTTTCTCAAAGAAATTTCCAGTACACGAGATTGGGCATTGGTGCGGTAGAATAACGCAACGTCCGAATATTTGACGCCATTGTCGTTAAGTCCTCTTATCAATCTTGCGATCTCATCCGCTTCTCCATGTTCATCTTCACAGAAAACTACCTTGATCTTCTCTCCGGGTATATTTTCCGTCCAGAGGCTCTTTTGTTTTCGATATTTGTTCTGTTGAATTACGCCCGAAGCGGCTTGGAGAATATGTTTTGTAGAGCGGTAATTTTGTTCCAACAGCACCACCTTGGCGTCGGGATAGTCCTTCTCAAAATCCATAATATTGCGAATATCCGCCCCACGCCAACCGTAGATAGACTGATCCGGGTCCCCTGTTACGCAAATGTTTCTATACCTATTTGCCAGAAGCCGAGTAATGAGGTATTGGGCGTAATTGGTGTCCTGATATTCATCGACAAGGATGAATTTGAACTTATCCTGGTACATCTCCAAAATATCAGGATGGGTCTTGAACAGCTCTATAGTTTTAACCAATAAGTCATCGAAATCTAAGGCGTTATTGGCTTTGAGAAGGGATTGATATTTTGCATAAATCTGTGCAACGTTGCGATTGTAATAACCAGAGGCAGTCGAGGCAAATGTCTCAGGATTAATGAGTTTATTCTTGGCATTGCTAATAGAACTGACAATGGTACGAGGTTTCCATTGCGCAGCATCCAGTTGAAGCTCGGCCATAATGGACTTGACTCGATTTACTTGGTCGATGGTGTCGTAGATACTAAAATCCCTTGAATACCCGAGTCGGTCAATGTTGCTTCTCAGAATCCGTGAACACATTTTGTGAAAGGTAGAGACCCATAGTCCTTTGTGTGATGAAAACTGTTTTACGCGTTCATACATCTCATCAGCCGCCTTGTTGGTAAAGGTAATAGACAGGATGTTGTAAGGATTTACGCCCCGCGACATCAAATAGCCAATGCGGCGCGTAATTACGCGGGTTTTTCCACTGCCCGCTCCTGCCACCACCAAAAGAGGGCCCTCGACGTGTGTAATGGCCTCACGCTGCTTGTCTGTAACGTCATTTAATAAAGGCATAGTATTATTTTTTTGCAATCAGGCTTGCAACGGCCTTTTTGTTGTCCAAAACAAGTTCTCGGTAATAAATAATTTTAAAGTCTTTAAAAAAGTTCAAAAGTTCATTGGGTTTCAGCAGGTAATCCTTATTTCTAGGACCTTCAAACCCGCGTTCCCGGTTTTCAATGGTATAGGTCTCGTATATGATCATTCCATCCGGTTTTAATACCTCTTTCATCTGAGGAATGAGATCTCGTTGAAGGTAATAAAAACACGCTATCACATCGTAGGTGTTTTTTGGCAACTGGTAGGCTTCCAAATCGGCCATAAAAGTATGTATCTTGACATGGTTCTCCGTTGCCAGTTCCTGCGCCTTTTTAACAGCTATTTCTGAAATATCGCAGCCATCCACCTCAAACCCCATTTTTGCCAGGAATACGGCATTACGCCCCTCTCCCATGGCAATATCCAGCGCCTTTCCCCTGGGCAGGATGTCGATATGTTCCTTTAAGAATTCGACCGGTTCTTTGCCAAAGATATAATTCTCCGTTTCGTATTTCTTATCCCAAAATATCCTGTCTTGTTCGCCTGCAAACGCCGAAGATAAGATATGACCTATTAGAGTAAAAACATAAGCAGTTATTATATACAAAAAGATCGTGGAATAGGGAAAATATTTTCTGAAATTATACATATTTACCCTTCTTCAAAAATTCAAGGGAGAAAGTACTGCATTGATGATAGGGACGTTTAGCATTATCCCCAATTGTTCAAAACCATCTTTGAAACGCTGTTATAGATAGAATTAACTTGGCTTATATAGATGCTAGCGGCTGCCTGTGAGGTGTTTTCTCTCGATTGCGGACTCGTGCAAAATACTACTCAGAACAAGTTCGTTTACCCAAAATCTATTATGTTCAATTTCCCATTTTCTCTAATAAAATCATGGTGTTGTTCTGGTATACGGCATGGAACTTAATCTCCTGGAGCCAGTCCTTTTTTTTCTTGTACTCGCGCAAACCCATTACAGCATAAAGATGCTTTGTTTGCTCGGAAACAGGCTTTTTAAAGCTGTCGTCATCCTTTATTTCCATTACATTTTTGCCGCTGTAGAAAATAAGACTTGGTTCAATATCCGAACAGCTTAAAATCGTGTAATCCTTTCTTTTGTCCAAGAGATATTTTTCTACTATACCCTTCGTAGACCGAAAAGTTCCGAGGTATTTTGACGAGTAGGTTATGGTAACAATAAGAAACACACAATTGGCAAAACAGAAGACTTTTTGTAACGAGGAAAAATTCCTTCTGCCCAAGAAGGTGAATAATGCCGCCAGCGTCCCAACGAAAAGAACAACAAGCGGAATGGCAATGTGGTGTGTTGAAATCCCGTATTTAACCGGCGCCCATTTATTCATAGTTAGTATCAGCACAATTGGAATCGACATAGACACGGCTAACATAACCCATAATAATCCTATAAATCCTTTCCCGAATTTACCCTCTGTTTCCCATCGAGAAAGCAAAATAGTCAATAATGCCATAGCAGGGGAAATAGGAAGTATATAGGTCATCAATTTAGAGTGAGAAATGGAAAAAAAGATTACCGTAATGATAGTCCAAGAGCAGAAAAAGTATACTTGTTTTTTCTCTTCTATGGGCATAGATTTTCTTTTCTTGAAAACATACACAAAGGTAATAAATGCAAACGCCGACCAAGGAAAGAATCCTATCATAAATACTGGCAGGAAATAGTAAAAAGGTTCTGGATGGGAAAAACTGCCAACAAATTGCCCGAACGTTTCCTGATAAAGCAACGTAGAGATTTGTTCTGCGCCTAAAGATACAAGGAAGGGAATGCCCCATGCGCAAATAATAGCCATGAAGAGCAAGAATCCTGGGAAATACCAAAGCCTTCTGAGATATTGGAAGTCGCGTATCCATAAAAGAAAGCCTATCGTTACCAGGATAAATAATATGATTCCTACATGTCCCTTTACAAGAAAGACCATCCCCAATAAAAAGTAAAGGAATAACCTTCTCTTATTGCTCTTGTTGGTTTCCGTATACTCGATAAAGAAAAGATAAAAGCTGGCGCTGACAAAAAAGGTCAGTAGCATATCGGTAATACAGAGACGCGAAATGAGAAAGAACAGAGGACTGGCTATCAATACCACACCCGCCCAAAATCCATTTTTGCATCCCCAGATTCTTTTCCCCCATAAATAGGTAATCATCGCTGTACCTATGGCTGCCAGGGCAGAGGGTAGCCGCGCGCCGAACTCGTTTATCCCAAAAATTTTATAGGAAATGGCAATGGCCCAATAAAAGAGCGGCGGTTTATTGATACGCGGAACGCCATTAAAATACGGCACAATCCAATTGCCATTAAGCACCATGTCACGCGCCGTCACGGCGTAACGAGGCTCGTCAGGATCAATGAGAGGCATAGCCCAAGTATAAAACAAGGACAGAAAAAGGCCTAAAAAAAATAACCCCATAAGAAAAGGGATATCGTCTCTTGTCAACCTTCCTGCAGACTGCTGATTTAGCTTTATTTCCATAAGTATGCTGTTTTGTTTAGATAAAAATTTCTTTCTGACGCATTATACAAAAAATATCTTTGAAATCAAAACCAACTTTCAATTTTTTAACACCCTGGGTCAAAACTTTCAAGGTGCATTTGCTATGCCCTTGATAATCCCCATGGCATCTGTTAGATTAATGCGAAATTCATCGTAAGATTATGCTTGTGCCGTTTATTATTTCTTGATCAATTCACTTTTCTTTAACGAATTAGTAACTCGATACCTGTTGGAGGATGAAATGGAAAAATTAGTCATTTCAACAAATACTGCTCCTGCTGCAATCGGTCCATATTCTCAGGCAATCAAACTAGGCAATCTTGTATTCGTATCGGGACAAATCCCCATAATACCCACAACAGGAGAATTGGCACAAGGAGACATTAAGCTTCAGACACGGCAGGTGTTGGAAAATCTTAAGCGCATCCTGGAAGCGGCAAACTCATCTATGGACAATGTTGTAAAGACAACCGTTTTTATGAAAGACCTGAATGATTATGCAGCAATTAATGATGTCTATAAAGAGTTTTTTCAACATAAACCACCGGCAAGGGCGGCCATTCAGGCCGCAAGATTACCCAAGGATGTTGGAGTAGAAATCGAAGCTATCGCCTTTAGTTTCTAAAAAAGAAAAATTTGACTTACCTTTCAAAAACTGGTAACATCACCGCATCGCTATTTTAAAAGGTCGTTTAAGATAATTCCACATGAGTTAGTTTGATTTATGTTAAATATAACAACACAAGCAAAGCATAGAGACATTTATCCTGAGGTGATAAATCTCCTCGATAACTCAAAAAAGTTTTTTGAGCGAATCGGCACTTCGGATATGGAAAAAAAGGTTGTAGAAATGCGTTCCCAGTTGGAGGAGCCTTTTTATCTTTTAGTAGCAGGCGAATACAACTCAGGCAAGTCCAGTTTTATTAATGCCATGTGCGGCGAACGTGTTCTTCCGGAAGGGCCGACACCCACGACCAATCGAATTACCTTGTTGATGCATGGCGATAAGGTTGAAATCAAGGAGGTCGGGGATCACCTGTGCCAGGCAACCTATCCTATGGAAGCGTTGAAAGATGTGACCCTCGTCGACACCCCGGGCACGAACTCAATCATTATAGAACACTCCGCATTAACAGAAAGCTTTGTGCACCGGGCGGAGCTCGTCCTCTTTGTTACCTCTGCAGACCATCCATTTACAGAAAGTGAACGTCAGTTTCTACAATTTTTGAAGGGTAAATGGGGACGAAAAGTGCTGTTTATACTCAACAAGATAGACCTGAAGACCACCGAAGAGCTTAATGAAATTTTGATCTTTTTGGAAAAGAATTGTTATCGGTTGCTGGGTTTTGAGCCTAAGATACTATCAGTCTCTGCAAAGGAGGCTTACAAGGCAAAGGTCGAGGGAAGCCAGGAGCTGCTTGAAAAAAGTAGAATCGCAGA
>JAGWZR010000009.1 GCA_018968795.1 Planctomycetota bacterium
TTGGCGAGAGGCGAGATCAATCTTCGAATGCATTTTAACATTGAAGATAATAGAAAGGGCGATAAATGAGGTAAGCAGGGAGGAGCCTCCGTAACTAATAAAGGGCAGTGTGATTCCCACGATCGGGGCTATTCCCAGGGTCATGCAGACATTGACGATGATTTGAGTCGCAAACATAGTCACAAGCCCCACGACCACAAGCCGTCCATAAGGTTCTCGCGTGCTTCTTGCAATGCCAATACCGCACGTGATAAAAACCATATAGAGAAACAGAATAAAACATACGCGCAAAAATCCCCATTCTTCGGCAATAACTGCAAAAATAAAATCTGTATGACGCTCCGGAAGAAATTTCATTTGATTCTGGGTACCATTTCCCCATCCTGCCCCGAATAGACCACCGGAGCCTACGGCAATGAGCGACTGGAGCCTGTGGTAGCCTGCCCCCCAATCATTGGTCTTTTCAGGCCAGAGAAAACCAACGATCCTTGCCTTTTGATAAGACTTTAGCATAAACATCCAGATTAAGGGAGAGATGGCAAAACCGCTAACGACAAGGAACAGGAGATGGGAGAGTCGTATGCCGGCAGCGTATAAAATAGAAAACAAAATGGGAACCATAATTAATGCTGTGCCTAAGTCGGGCTGCTTAATAATGAGCGCCATGGGGATGAATGTTAAAAGAAGGGCAATTCCGATATCAAATAATCCGAGACCATATTTCTTATACCTGAACAATTTTGCAAGGGTAAGAACAAGGACAATTTTCATAAACTCTGATGGTTGGATCGAAAAAGCGCCAATCGAAAACCACCGTTGTGAGCCTTTTACGGAACCTCCAAGACCCAATAGTAAGACCAAAAGAAAGAGTGAGCCTGCGTAGATACCATACGCATAGTAGGCAAATGAAAGATAGTCAAAATAGAGCAAGGTGAAAAAAAGCGTGAAACCGGTAACTATCCAGACAACTTGCTTGAATACAAACTTTTCAGACGACGCACTCCAGACAAAAAATACTCCAATCGTCAAAATAATGCATACTACGGGAAACAGCAACCAGTCAAAATTTTTTGGAGTTACCTTGCTTGGCATAAATTTACCAATTTCGTTTTCCTTATTTCTCTATGACGCTTGATTTATCTCAGGAAATAAATACGACATGAGTTCTTTTGCGATAGGGCCTGCGATCTCTGCGCCGTGCCCCGGTGTGTGCTCCACGAGAATGACAAAACAGTATCGCGGGTTATCGTAGGGAACATAACCAACAAACCATGCATGATTGTCTTTTTGTCGCCCCGTCTCAGCCGTACCCGTTTTGCCAGCAACTTTGTATACCTCCAGTCCCGTGCCTTTGCCTGTGCCGCGGGTGATTACCTCCTGAAGTCCCGTACGTAAAATGTTGAGAATATCTGGCTGTATGGAAAGTTTTTGTTCGTTCTCTGGTTTAAATATCCGAACAGTTTCGCCCTGATCATTTGTGAGTTTTAATAATAAGTGCGGTTGAACCAATTTCCCGCCATTTATCAATGCGGCATACACTCGAACCAACTGAAGTGGCGTGGTGAGTAAAGCGCCCTGCCCAATACCAACATTCATTACAGATGCCGTGTCATTCACTTTGGGCATATTTCCACTTTTTTCGTAAGGAAGATCGATACCCGTCTTCTCGCCGATCCCAAATTTTTTCGCCCATGCATAGAGAGATTCTCCTCCAAGCATTTTTGCTGTTTCAAAAAAGAATACATTGCATGAATAGGGGATGGCATCTTCTATAGTAACAAAGCCGTGTCCAAAAGTAGACCAACACTTAAAGGTAATGTTTTTATAATTAATATAACCATGACACTCAAAATTCGTCTGAGTATTTATACTATTTGCGCTCAAGGCGGCAGTCGCCGTGATAGCTTTAAAAATAGACCCAGGAGGCAAAGCGCCCTGTATGCTTCTGTTTAAGAATGGTTTGGAGGGTTGTTTGATAAGTTTGTCAAAATATTCATTGACAGTATTCGGATTAAAATGCGGATTACTGGCTAGAGCGAGTATCTCACCTGTCCATGGATCCATAACGACAACTGAACCGATATTTTTACCGAGTGATTTTTCCGCGTAAGCCTGAATTTGGGCATCTAGGCTTAAATAAAGGTTATTCCCATGAACAGGCGGCCTTTCCACCACTATTTTTTTCATCTGGGGATTTTTAGAGGTAATTTCTTCAAACCGTTTCCCACGCAGTCCGTGTAATTCCTCCTCATATTGCGCCTCAATGCCTGCCCTTCCTATGCAGTCGTTTTCCGTATATCCTTCATAGAGCAACGAGGCAGTTTCATTGCCCGTGCTGCTAGAATTCAAGATAAAATTATTCCAATTACTGTTATACGCCGTTAATTCGTTTTCGTTCAGCTTGTTCATGTATCCTAAGATGTGTGAAGCTAATTCTTGCCCAGGATAAATTCTTTTCGGCCTGGGGGTAATACGCACACCCGAAAACTCATTTTGCTTAATCTCTATTTCAACAACCTTTTCCCATGCAACATCGGCAGTAATAGGGTAGTAGTCCGCCTCTTCCTTAATGTGCATTACCTTGCCATATTTTTGTTCCATAGTTTGCTTAAGTCTTTCCACTCTTTCAATGACCTGATTCGTACGCTCCAGCAATTTCGTTTGTGGAATATTTAACAACAGGGATAATTGTTTAAGCCACATCTCCTGATTTTCATGACACTCTATACATGATTTTTTTGTCCTTTTATGCACATTCACATTCGTAATGCGTGGAATTGTCTTGTTATTCTGTGTGATATAGCTATAGAGCAAGTTTTTGTATTGGACAGAGATGTCAAAGGTGTGCTGATCCATGGCCAGAATCTTCCCATTTCTATCGAAAATAGCCCCTCGCACCGCCTCTAAGGGATAGGTAGCTATCCGTCGGGTCTTGGAGATGCCTTTGTAATTATCACTCTCAATGAGTTGGAGTTGAAAGAGTCGCACAACGATACCAATAAAAAGCAATGCAAAAACAATTAATATGATCTTAAAGCGGTAGGGATACATAATCACTTATCCCTGATTGAAAAAAGCATCTGAGTAGGTTGGAATTTACTGAATATCCAAAACATGAGAGGGGCTAGCACAGCCGTATAGAAAGAGCAGATAAAGATTACCCATAGCGTCGTTGAAAAATTGAGTGAATGAAAAGAGAGTGAAATATGCGCTACATAAAGTATGTTGTATATGATCGAAAAAATGAAGGCGCTTAAAACTTGAGTAATCAAATGCCCTCGATAAAGGATTCCTCTGACAGACCAGATGAAAAAACCTACGGCAACAAAGAGTATGGAATTTATTCCAAACCCCCCTTCCGAAAATAAATCTTTTGCCATGCCCGTGAACCAATTTGCGATGGTGTTCTGTTTAAAATCCGAGAGAAAGGAATAAAATAAAATCAAGGGAAAGTATAAATCGGGCACTGCCAGCCCCAGGTTAATCCAATTCATCAGGGTTGACTGAAAGAGGGATACGCACAACAGGATACAAAAAAATGTTAGCCATCGCATAATTTTTATTGCACCAGTACTAATTCGTAATGACTAGCACACTCTCAATTTTTGAAATATTCACCTTGGGTAATGCTTTTACCGATTGGAAGAGAGAACCGCCCTGTACCTCATTTTCAACAATGGTAGCAATAGGCAGAGAGGGTGGGTAAACCCCTCCAATATCGGAGGAGACAATTTCATCCCCTTTTTTTAGCTTTGCCCATCGCGGCACATATTTTAAGGAACAAAAAGCACTGGCATTCCCTTCCACGATCACCTGTTCCCGTGTTTGAAGCACTCTTCCTGGCACGCGGGAGGCGGGGTCTGTTATAAGTTGAACAACGCTACTTCCCTCACTTACTTTTGTAGTCCTCCCAACAAGCGCATTATTTGACACAATGAAGTCATTGGGCTTTACACCGTGCTTTGAACCCACATTGATCGTTATACTTTTTCTAAAGTTCGAGGTATCATATCCGATAATATCCGCTGGTATTGGGTTTGTTTTTATATTCTTATTTTCAGTTTGAAACTTTGAAAGATTAGTTAATTTATTCTGTAACTTGTATATGGCATCCTGTTGCTCTACAATTTTATTTTTAAGCTGGGTGGTTTGTTCTTCAAGTCGGTTTCTTACGCGCGCATCTTGCCACGAAGAAATAACTCTATCAAAAAAATTACTGACCGAATTACTACAGAAACAGGTTGCCCATTGCAAAGGCCTTACAGGAGCAACACAGGTCGCTTTTATGCGACCTGAAAGTTTAGGAGGCAAGAATAACAGTACGAGGGAAATCGACAAAAGGATAATTATAGTTGCGAGGGGATTTTTTATGAGACTGCCAAAACTAGGAGTGGATGTCCTCATCCTGTAAAACAGCTTTATATAAATCGAGATTTTCGAGGAGATAGCCCGTCCCTCTTGCAACGGCTGTTAAAGGATCATTGGCAACCTGTACTGGTAGCCCTGTCTCTTCTGCCAATAGTTTATCGAGACTTCTAATCAATGCGCCTCCGCCCACTAAGACTAAACCGTTTGTTATTAAGTCCGATGCCAACTCAGGCGCCGTCTTTTCGAGGGTAGATTTCACCGCAGTGATAATTTTATCGATAGGCTCTTTTAATGCCTCTCGGATTTCTTCTGAGGTAATGGTTGTTGCCCTTGGTAAGCCTGCGATAGCGTCACGCCCTTTAATTTGCATCGTCAATTCCTCTTCCAAAGGATAGGCAGACCCAATTTCTATCTTTATTTGTTCAGCCGTTCGGTGCCCGATGTCCAGGTTATAGGTTTTCCGGATATATTGGACGATGGCTTCATCAAATTCATCTCCTGCAATCCTAAGGCTTTCGTGCGTAAATATATCACCGAGTGAAATGACTGCCACCTCTGTAGTTCCACCGCCGATGTCAACTACCATACTGGCTACAGGTTCTCCTACGGGGAGGCCTACCCCAATTGCTGCTGCCTTAGGTTCAGAAACAAGATAAACCTCGCGAGCGCCTGCGCGCTCTGCGGAATTGACTACTGCACGTTTTTCCACGGCCGTAATACCCGAAGGTATTGCAATCAGAACCCTGGGACGAACGCCCCATTTTCGTTTATGAACCTTTGTGATGAAATATTTGAGCATCGCCTCAGTAATATCAAAATCAGCTATGACGCCATTTTTCAAGGGACGGATAACGGAAATACTGCTTGGCGCCTTCTCAAGCATGGATTTAGCAACGTTTCCTACTGCATTTCCATTCAAAAGAACTTTATTAGTTCCTGGTCTCACTGCCACAACAGAGGGCTCTGATAATACAATGCCATGTCCCGGTATGCAGACAAGCGTGTTTGCCGTGCCAAGGTCAATCCCCATATCCGTCGAGACGAAACCTAATATTAAATCTAATGGATGCATGATAGATATTGCTCCAAAAAAAGCCTTAATTCCCTTTCTCAATTTTTAGATATACTATTTAAGAAAGTTTTTGATACCTTTTACAAGTCAAAGGCTCTGGCGATTTATTCTATACGAACTCCTATTTTCAGCAACTTTTTTACCCCCTTTTTACTGCCACCTTTGCAAAAAGTGCAATCCTTAGGGTGTTAAGTTGCAGCTTGCTCTAAATGTAAAAATTTCACTGCCTCGTTCTTTTTCACAAGTATTGTTGTTTTTTATAGTTACCTTAAAAGCAAATTATACGGCTAGTGTTTGTAAATTGTCAAGTGGAAAGTCCTTTTAAAAATAGCGAGAAGAAGCATGGTTCCCAATGCTGTTGTACAAAGGATTGCAAACCAATCACCACACGCGGTGTAGATAGAATTGTGTTTCTCAATAAATTTTATCCGATTTGCGAGTGTGCCGCAAATCTCTTTATATTTCCCTTTAGAATCTGATAATTTGTCATAAATAGTTCCGTCAGGAGCAACAAAGGACGATATACCCGTATTAGCTGCACGCATCATACAAAAGCGATTTTCTACTGCCCTAAATACCATAATTGCAAGATGTTGTTCCAACTCTGCGCTGTTGCGGAACCAGCCATCGTTCGTTACGTTTAACATAAAATCGGCTCCATCTCTCTTAAATTTTCTGATTAAAGATGGCACGGTATCCTCGTAGCAGATAGATGACCCAAAAGTAAAGCTTCCATTTTCCAGCGTATCCAAATGAAATAATGTTCGCCTGTTGCCGTGAGTTAATCCAATTTCATAAGGTACAAGCTTGGCAAGAAATGGAAAATACTTCTTCAGCGGCGTGAATTCTCCAAATGGCACAAGATGAATCTTGTCATAGCGGTCTACAAATCTTCCCTCCCGGTTATAGTAATAGGCGCTGTTGAAATAAATCTGCTCCTCTCCAACAAGGGTTAATGCGAGAGACCCCAAAAGCAAGTTCGTATTTAACTCCTGTGCCAACTGGACGGCTGTGAGTTGCGATAGCACGTCGATCTTTCTCCCCGTAAGTTCGGGATTGATGTTGAGCAATCCTGGCATCATGGTCTCTGGCCACACAAGCAGGTCAATCGATTTACCTTTTACGCTCATTGACAGGTCAGAATATTTTTTTAGGATTTGAACTTGATCCTCCTCGGTAGCCTCAAATTTTAAATCCTGCGGTATATTCCCTTGTATCATACATAGTGTCGGACCTTCTTGGGGGTTATAATTTTTGAGCCAGTACAAACCATAAGATAGAATGGCTACGAGGAGTATAAGAGGTAAAACACACGTCAGGCTAAAAAAAATAAATTTTCTACCAGGAAACAGGCATTCATAGTATTGCCCGGTAAAACCCACTCTTTCCGACAAGTTTTTTACCTCACTCAATTCTCCCGTCTCCCCATTTTCTGAAGGGGGATTAAGGGGGATTAGGAAAGAAGTGTCAGGGTTTGCGAAACTGCGGATTACCATATCCGCAATGCCCGCATTAACCATAACGACGATAAAAGAAACACCGTAAACGCCGGTGATATCCGAAATTTGTATAACGGGCAGGTATTGGTACTGAGTGTGTCCAATAAATAACCACGGAAATCCTGAGAGAAAGAAAGACCGTATAAATTCCAACGCAGCCCATATACAGGGCGCAATGACAACAAGGGGTAATTTCAATCGAAAAATAATAAATCGAGCACAAAACGCAAAGCAGAGAAAATATGCAGAACAATATAAACCTAGCAAGACCCATGCAATAATAGTGACATGGCGTAACCACGAAAGCTGAATAAAGAAGAATACTACCCCGATAAACAAGGAATTTAGATAGACATATTTTCCCTCTGTTACGATAAGGATAAACCATGGGAAAAAAGCAATCCATGCAAGATAACCCACGTCTGCTGGCGGAAAGGAAAGGCATAAAAGGAGAATGGTCAGAAAAGAAAGGAGGATGATTTTTATAAAATTTGTTTTACTCAAGGTTTTACGGTACTATAGAAATTAAAAGAATAGTAATAATTATCTCGTAGAGTAACCCTTATCCTTGCTTATTTGCGTATTGGTTTTAGCCAACCATGCCACACACATTAAAATTCTGCTGCTACTCTGGCTTTTGAAAATTTGTAAGAACCAGTGCAAAATCGTTGTATTTGTGAAAAAATTATAATACCATTCTATAATCTAAAAACAAAATAAAACTTGGCAAATAGAAAATCTGTCTTATGCTTTTAGGCGTACATTGCTCAATTCGCGGCGGCTTGCAGAATGCTTTTCGAGAGGCTACGTCTCTGGGGATAGATACATTTCAGATTTTTACCAAAAATCAAAGGCAATGGAAGGAGAAAACTGTTGATTCAGAGGAAAAGTCCATATTCCTGGATCGCTTTAAAAATTCTAATGTTAAGATGATTTTTTCACACGCCCCTTATCTTATCAATCTTGCAAGCGGTAATGCCTCTATATGGAAAAAGTCGGTACATGCGTTAATCGGTGAAATTCAACGATGTCATGAGCTAGGACTTGTGTTTTCCGTTCTGCATCCAGGTTCTGCAAAAGGACTCAGCGCTGAAGATGGTATTACCAATATCATTAAAGCGCTTAAACGTGTCCTCAGCGCAACGAAAAATGTAATGGTAAAAATCTTACTGGAAAATACCGCTGGTCAGGGCTCAAGTATCGGGTATAGATTTGAACACCTAAGAAAAATTATGGATGAGGTTGACTCTAAACGGATTGGGGTTTGCTTTGACACCTGTCATGCATTTGCAGCCGGTTACTATATGAGAACGAAAACCGGGTTTGAAGCAACGATAGAAAAATTGGACAGCATCGTGGGACTGGAGCATCTTCACGCCATCCACCTCAACGATTCAAAGGGAGAATTAGACAGCAAGCTCGACCGCCACGAACACATCGGGAAAGGAAAACTGGGGCTAGAACCTTTCAGGCAAATCATGCGCAGATTCCCGCACATACCGAAGGTAATCGAAACTCCCAAGGAAGATAAGACGGATGCGGTCAATTTGGAAATTCTCAGAAAATTAAGCAGGGTTTAATGTTTTTTTTGTTGACATTTCAAACAGATGTTTTATACTAGCGTTTAGAATGAATGTTTTAAAATCTTCACATAATTTACCTGACCCGCTAAATCCCAAAACGCGAACGCGCCTGTTGGACGCAGCGGGTGAGGTATTTGCAGAGCACGGGTTTCGGAAGACTACGGTTCGGGAGATCTGTAAACGGGCGAATGCCAACCTTGCGGCGGTCAATTACCACTTCCGAGACAAAGAGAGCCTTTACTCGGCAGTGCTGCTGTATGCTCACCAGTGCGCGTGTGAGAAATATCCTCCGAATCTAGGTCTCCGAGGCGATGCAACTGTCGAGCAGCGATTGCTGGCCCACGTACGGTCACTTCTCTTGCGCATCTTCGACGAAGGCCGCCCCGCGTGGCACGGCAAGCTAATGTCACGTGAGATGATTGAGCCAACTCGAGCGCTCGATGCGCTCGTGGAAAACAATATTCGCCCCCTTGCGCAACAGCTGGAATTGATCGTGTCTGGACTGCTCGGCCAACAGACAAACAGCAGGCAGGTTCGTTTATGCACTATGAGCATTGTGGCTCAATGTCTTTTCTACCATCACGCACGGCCTGTGATCAGCCGTCTATACCCAAAACAGAAATACAGCTCAGGGGACGTCGAGCAACTGGCCGACCACATTACCCGTTTTTCGCTTAACGCTCTGAAGGAATTTAAAAAACAATTGGAGGCTGTGAAAAAATGAATTTCATCGCCCTAAAAATGCTCGTTGGGAATCGTGCCCGATATCTGAGCATTGTCATTGGGCTGACATTCGCCTCACTGCTCATTACCCAACAGTCTGCCATCTTCATGGGTTTGATGACTCGAACGTTTGGCTTTTTAACGGATACAGCCCTTCCTGATATCTGGGTGATGGATCCGAAGGTGCAGTATATTGACGACATTAAACCGCTGAAAGAGACGGAATCAATTCGTGTTCGTAGTGTAGAAGGCGTTGCGTGGGCAGTTCCTCTGTACAAAGGGCTTTTGAAGGCGCGCCTATCAAATGGGACTTTCCAAACATGTAACGTTATCGGGCTTGATGACGAAACGCTAATTGGTGGTCCGCCGCGAATGCTCCAGGGCAAACTGTCAGAACTGCGTCGCAGCGACGCCATCATTGTAAATGACATTGGGGCTGCGGGTAAGCTGGCGACGGTGTTGCCGGATGGAAGGCGCGTCCCATTGAAAATTGGAGACACCATGGAGCTTAATGATCATCGCGCAGTCGTCGTGGGGATTTGTCAGGTGCAGCGAACGTTTCAATCACAGCCGGTTGTTTACACTACCTACTCGCGGGCAACCGTTTTTGCACCACGTGAACGCAAATTGCTTTCATTCGTTGCGGCAAAGGCAAAACCTGGTCAGGATTTTCACACATTGTGTCAGCGTATTTGCAAAACAACGGGTCTGGCCGCATATACAAAGGATGAATTTAAAAAGCTTACGATCCGCTACTATATGAAATATACGGGTATTCCCGTTAACTTTGGAACTACCGTAGTGCTTGGTTTCATTGTTGGTATTGCCATCGCGGGGCAGACCTTCTTCAGCTTTACCTTAGACAATCTTCGCTACTTTGGAACTCTTAAGGCAATGGGTGCAACAGATCGTGTATTGTTGCAAATGATCCTGCTTCAGGCGGCGCTGGTAGGGAGCATTGGGTATGGACTTGGGGTAGGGACAGCCTCTGCTTTGGGCACTTTGTTAGGCCGCACGGAACTTTCCTTCCTATTGACATGGCAACTCTTGCTTGTCAGTGCAAGTGCGGTTATGGTGATCTGCGCTGTATCTGCTATCCTCAGTATGAGGAAAGTTATTCGACTTGAACCTGCAGTTGTCTTTCAGAGTTAACATTATGGCAGATACGGATAATATTGCAGTGCAATGCAAAGGTGTAACAAAAACTTATGGGAGTGGCAGTACGCTGGTACACGCCCTGCGTGGGGTAGACCTTGAGGTGCGCACGGGAGAATTGATGATGCTTGTCGGTCCCTCGGGAAGCGGAAAGACCACATTGATTTCCATTATCGCTGGCGTCCTGGGCCGAGACGATGGCGAATGTATTGTGTTTGGTCATGATTTTAGACACATGTCCCATTACGAAAAAACTCGGTATCGAGGTCAGAACATTGGGTTTGTATTCCAGCTGTTCAATTTGATCCCTACGCTGTCAGCGGCAGAAAACGTCGCTGTGCCATTGATTATTAATGGGGTCAAGCGGCGTGAGGCAATTGGTAGGGCATGTGAAATTCTCAGCCGTGTTGGTCTTGGTGACCGTACTTACTCTCCTCCGACACAGCTATCGGGTGGGCAGCAGCAGCGCGTAGCCATTGCACGGGCGCTGTTGCACAATCCAAAACTCATCGTCTGTGATGAACCGACCAGCGCCCTTGACCATGAGACAGGACATAAGATCATGGAGTTGTTACACGACGTTGCGGTTGGTGTTGACCGTGCTTTAATTGTCGTCACTCACGATGCACGTATTTTTGAATTTGCAGACCGGATTGCCAAAATGGATGACGGTCACATTCTTAGCGTAGAGAATTCAAATTATCGTTTGACAAATAAAAAAAAGAATTAGGAGTTTCCATGATAACAAAATACCTGCTTCCTATTCTAGCTGTTCTTGGCATTGGCTTCGCTGTGTTTACCGTTATCAAAGGCAGCAAAACCATTCCTCCTGCTTTGCCGGTTGTAAAACCGGCGATACCTCCCTTCAAATCGTCAGTAGCCGGCGCTGGTATTGTGGAGGCGAACACTGAAAACATCTCCGTCGGCACATTAATTCCTGGTGTTGTTACTGAGATTTACGTCTCTATTGGAAGTAAAGTGAAAGCGCATGACCCATTGTTTAAGCTTGATGATAGAGATTTGTGGGCACAACTAGCGGTACGTCGTGCAGCACTTCGGGTGGCTATGGCGAGTGTTAGAGTAGCTAAAGAGTCGCTGGCGGATTTGAAAAATCAATTTGCATTGGCAGAAAGCTTGTCGGATAAACGGGCTATGAGCATCGAAGAACTAGATAAGCGCCGTTATGCAGCTTTAGTCGCTGAGGCAAAACTAGCCCAAGTCAGGGCTGACGTATCCTCCTCAAAAGCGCAAGTGAAAGAGACCTTGACAAATCTCGATCGGATTATTGTGCGCGCTCCGCGCGATGGAGAAATCCTTCAACTAAAAATTCACCTTGGCGAGTTTGCGCCGGCAGGTATAACACAAACACCGCTTGTGCTCTTTGGTAACGTCAAACCCTTGAACATTCGTGTCGATGTTGATGAAAATGATGCATGGCGCGTAGATGCTTCAGCTCCGGCGGTGGCTTTCCTGAGAGGAAACCGGGAAATAAAAACACCATTAAAATTTGTGCGATTCGAACCATATGTCATTCCAAAAAAGTCACTTACTGGCGATAGTACCGAACGTGTAGATACACGTGTGCTACAAGTTATCTATAGCATCGAAAGGAGTGATCTGCCTATATATGCCGGTCAGCAGATGGATGTGTTCATTGAGTCGTCTGAGCCGATCCCCGCTTCGGGCGCAATACCGCAGACTAAACAGACCGAAACAGATGAGGTAAAGTCATGATTGGTATAAGGCCGCTACCAAACCTTTTAAAAGCCGGAATAAATTATATTGGTGACCGTCTGTACCCTGTGCCATTATCAAAAATTACCCATCGATTGCTTCTGTCATACGGTTTGGCATTGCTACTTGCCGGCTGTACCGTGGGACCAAACTATATCCCGCCGAAGGCGTCTGTGCCTGACAACTGGAGCGAGCAACAGGATAAAGCAAATAATCGATCAGACGCAATCGTTCAATGGTGGAAAACATTTAATGACTCGAAACTCGACTCCCTTGTTGCGCAGGCTGTAAAATCAAACCTCGATCTGCGCATAGCAGAGGCACGCGTCCGGGAGGCACGCGCTCAGCGTGGTGTCGTATCGGCAGATTTGTGGCCATCAATAAACACCTCAACTTCCTACACGCGCAGCCGCCGCAGTTTAGGAAATTCTGCGATTCCATCCCTTGCTCCAGTGGAACGCAACCTCTACCAGGTTGGCTTTGACGCTAAATGGGAAATCGATCTCTTTGGCGGCAAGCGTCGTGCTGTCGAGGCCGCCAATGCAGACATTGGCGCCGCTGTGGAAGACCAACGGGACGTCATGGTTACCTTGTTGGCGGAAGTAGCCAGAAATTACATCGAAGCGCGCGGCTTTCAGCAAAGGCTGAAAATTGCCCGTAACAATATCCAGTCACAACAAGAGACGGTAACCATTACTAAATCACAATTCAATGCAGGTCTGATCAGCGAACTCGATGTGACCCAGGCTGAGGCGCTGCTAGCCACTACTCAATCGCAGGTGCCTACACTGGAAAGCTCGCTAAAACAGGCAATACACAGAATCGGCATTTTGCTTGGACAGAAACCGGGGACACTGCTGACGGAATTAACAAAGGAAGCGTCAATTCCCATAGCGCCGACAACAGCAGTGCCTATTGGTTTGCCCTCGGACCTCTTGCGACACAGACCAGACGTGCGCCGCGCTGAACGTGAGCTGGCTGCGGCAACGGCTCGGATTGGCGTGGCAACTGCAGACTTGTTTCCAAAGTTCTCCCTGACGGGAAACTTTGGATTGCAATCGGAAAACACGAACACCCTCATGAAAACCGGAACCAGTCGATTTTGGTCCATGGGGCCGACGGTAAGTTGGCCTATTTTCGACGCCGGACGCATCCGCGCCAACATCCACGTGCAAAACGAACGCCAGGAGCAGGCGCTGCTCAAATATGAAAAAGCGGTGCTGACTTCGCTTGAAGACGTAGAGAATGCTTTAGTAGCATACGCAATGGAACAGGTGCGCCGTCATAATCTCGCCGAGGCGGTAAGTGCCAATCGGCGTGCTGTGGAATTGGCAAACGAGCTGTTCACAAAAGGATTGGCTAATTTTCTCAACGTGCTGGATGCTGAACGCTCCCTGTATAAATCGGAGGACGATCTTGTCCAGAGCGATCGCACCGTGTCGTTAAACCTTGTTATCCTTTATAAAGCGCTCGGCGGCGGTTGGGAGAAAGAACCTTCATAAAAAAAATCCACTCTTTTTTAATCAAACGGCATAGCGGCAATAACCATGAAATATAACCAGACCAACGCAGAACTCATGCGGAATAAAAGCCCGAGTGATAAGATAACAAATTTGAGGAAACAAGTACTTAATTTTTAAGATGGGCGACCCCTCCATGCTTCCTGATTATGCGGAAGCTAAAAAAGGCTTGATGCAAATGGCGGATTTATCAGCCAGGTAGGTTGGGCTGAGGCACGAATCCCAACGGATTATTGAAAACCACGAACGGTTGATGTTGGGTTTCACTTATGTTCAACCCAACCTACTCAACTAAAGACTGGTAACTAAAATCCAGGGCTTCTTACGATAACGAAAATCGACGGATTGAAATTGTATTTATAGAGTATGCCTTTTTGTATTGAGAAATTACCTCTTAGGAATACTGTTTCTTCACTTGACTATATCCTCTATAGGTGACCCCTTTTCTTTACTTTCAAGTCACGGACACGTCTGCGACTGAAGCTTTACGCGCTCATAGATTGAGGCCAATCGCACGTAATCTTCTTCAGAAATCCACTGGGTTGGGATTAGAACGTCGCCATCAGGACTCCAAGTATGAGTAAACGCCCATCGACGTTTGGTCATCAGAGCTATCGTTCTTTCTATCTCGACTTGAGGAACTGTAACTTGATCCGCGAATGCGACTTTCACTTTGTACGCAAATGATTTGTATTCGCTAAGCAGTGTCTTTACTTCTGGCTTTTTCAGGGCATCTGCGGAACTCAAGAAGATTATGTACTCGATTTGTAGCTTTCCAGCCTTCACAGCACCAGCCAAGCGCGCAAAGAGTCCTGCCCGATTGAATTTGGCGAACCCACCCCCTAGCTCAAGTGGTCGCAGGGACGCGAAGATCTTTGCCTCCTCCTTCTTTGAACCCTTTTCGATGATTTCAAGGAAGGTGTTGAAGTATCCCCCATGACCTCCCGGGATTGGTATTTCGCCGCGCTCTATGGATCGAAGTTTGTTGGCATATTCCTTCATGAAGGCATCGGCAGCCTCACGCTGCACCTTTGTAGGAAGACGTGAAGCATGGAGGAGGAGCAGTACGCGTTCTGACCTGTCCCTCAGAAAGTCCTCTACGGGATTGTCGGATCGCTCTGGATGCTCTTCGAGGCAGATTAGCAGTTTTTGGATCGTCTCCTGAAATTGACGGCGACCTTCGTCGGTTTTCCAGTCATAAACATGACACGCATACGATGTAATGTCGAATGGAATATACTTCCGGTCTTGAGCGAGCAAGATTGTCCGTCCCCGAAGCGCGTGCCGTACTCCAAGTTCGTAAAAGACGTTCGCGTTTTGACCTGTCAAGTCAGCAATCACTACGTCAGCAGAATCCAAGTCATGTATGATTCTCTTAAGAAGATTCCCGACATCAGCGCTGGAACGAGTGCATCGAAATCCAAGCCCTGAATTTTCTACTGACGGCTTGATCAAATTCTCGAAAAAATTAGTCCACTGCTTCTCCGTCGCAATTCCTCGGATACCGGAGAGGGGCATTATGACGAAGCAGTGCTTGCGTCGCTTGGCAACGGCAGGGATCCTCTGTGCTGTATGGATCACAGGCTGTCTAGGGCGACGGGTTGGGGTTTTGGTACGGACGTTTCGCATCTTCTTTACTCACTTATGGCATCATGGCGCTAGGTGTTGCCCTGTATGCTTCCCCTAACAGGGTGGGTGGTGAAGCGGTAGCCTAAAGGTCAAGCGGAGGGGTCAAATCTTTATCGTTGAAGAATAATGACCCCAAATTAATCACTCGACGGAATAATCGTGATCAAAGACCTAAGCGCATTGTTGACCGCTTCCGAATTCGGGAAATATTTTCTAACATCAGACGCTAACATAACGGCACCTTCTTCAAGCTTAAAATACTGGACTGAGGCGCTGCCGTCCGCTTGATGGATCTCCACCTTATGTCCTGGCCGATACGCTTTGTAGTATTTTCCCCGAACCGCTCCTTTCATACTGGAAAAGTCGTATTCCGATCTCATATCCTCTTCCCTTGATGATGCTTTAGTGGTAGGGTGGATTAAACGTGAGCGAATCCATCATTTCAATTATATCCTTACCCCAACCTTTTTTAATTCCCTTTCACTATAAAGGATTACGTAGTCATTTAATCCTGTCTTTTCCTTGATGGCCTGAATTACTGCCTCACATTCAGCGTCGGTATAACCGTGGATCATGGTAAAGACGTTGTACTCCCAGTCGGGATAGGTGGGACGTTCGTAACAATGGGTCACTTCTTCAAAACTGGCCATGATCTTGCCCACCTCATCAACTCGTTCCTTCGGCACCTTCCATACGCACATGGCATTGGCGTTAATCCCAATCTTGCGGTGGGCAATGGAAGCGGCCAACCGCCTGATCTTCCCTGCTTCTAATAGACTTTTGAGTCTTTGTATTACCTCTTCTTCAGACATGCCCAATGCCTGCCCAATATCTTCATAGGGAGTCTTGGTGATAGGCAACCCTTCCTGAATATGTTTGATGAGTTTAACGTCTATGTCTTCTTTTTTGTTTGTCATGATTTAAAGTATAATTAACAAAATCGTTCACCGCAAAGGGCGCAGAAAACGCAGAGAAAAAAAATGACGCTCCCCCGGCAGGAGCCGGGGGTTTCTTAAATTACAACGTTAATTGCAGTTGCCCTTTGTCTTCTTTTTCTTGATACTCAACATAGGCGAAAATTTCCTTTTCATTTAGGCCTATACACGATACAC
>JAGWZR010000283.1 GCA_018968795.1 Planctomycetota bacterium
TTAAACAGAACTCCGTTGCAGGCAAACAAATCGTATCCTTCCCGGTAATTTACCGTCATCCAGTAGGCATAGGCTTTTGCCGCCGCATAGGGACTTCTTGGATAAAATGGTGATTTCTCATTCTGGGGAGGAGGCGTAGCGCCAAACATTTCCGATGAAGACGCCTGATAGAATTTAGTCTTTATCCCACTCCGTTTGATTGCATCAAGGAATCTTGTTGTCCCAAGAGCTGTTACATCGCCGGTATATTCAGGAATATCAAAGCTTACACGCACATGGCTCTGGGCGCCCAAATGGTAAATCTCCTGGGGCTGTATGTTATAAATAAGATTGGTAATTTGACCGGAGTCTGAGAGGTCGCCATAGTGAAGAAATAGTTTTGTTCTTGGCATATGAGGATCAGTATAAATGTGGTCTATCCTGCCTGTATTGAATGTACTTGCCCTACGAATAAGACCATACACCTCGTAATCTTTTGATAAAAGCAGTTCAGCTAGATACGAACCATCCTGGCCTGTAATACCTGTAATTAGCGCTCGTTTCATAATCCTTCTTTATGTTCAATCACAAACCGCAACTAAAACTTAACTTTGAGTTTCTAATCGTGAGAAGCAGATTCAATATTCTATTTAAATTCTACTATACACATCACCCATTCTTACAATATCGTCTTCCCCTAAATATTCTCCATTCTGAACCTCGATTATTTCCAGCGGAACCTTTCCAGGATTTTCAAGTCTGTGTATAGTTGACTTTGGAATATAGGTACTTTCATTTTCGTGGACTACCTTCTCTTCATTTCCTATTGTCACTTTTGCAGTTCCACTGACAACTACCCAGTGTTCAGATCTGTGATAATGCATCTGCAGACTTAACCTCGCATTGGGCTGTACAATTATGCGCTTTATTTTATATCTCGGACCCTTATCAAGAATAGTATAATTTCCCCACGGTCTATAAATAGTAACATGCTCGTCTACCTCGACCCTGTTATCTTCTTTTAGCATGCCTACTATATCCTTTACTTTCTGAGTTTCACCCCTTTTTGCAATTAATATCGCATCGTCTGTTTCAACTATTAAAAAATCCTCTAATCCTATCGTTGAAATTTGTCTCTTATTGCCAATTATCAATGTCCGTTTTGTATCTACAGTTAATATATCACCCCTTTTCACATTTCCATTTTCGTCCTTATCTAAAACGTCGTATAATGAATCCCAAGAGCCTATATCATTCCAGTAGATATCGAGAGGAAATGTCACCACTCTATCTGATTTTTCCATAACTGCATAATCTATGGATATGTCGGGCATCTGCTTGTAGTCTCGTAACAACTCGTCAAAACTCTTGTCAAGCATTTTTATTATCATTGGATTATACCTTTTAAACTCTTTTAGCATAGTACCAATGCTAAAAGCAAACATCCCTGAGTTCCAATAATAATTACCTTCATTTACATATCGTATTGCAGTTTCTACATCAGGTTTTTCCTCAAATTTTTCTACCTTAAAGAAATCACAATTCCCAGTTTCTGATTTCTGACTCCTAACCCTTATATACCCATAACCAGTTTCTGGTCGTACAGGCTTTATTCCAAATGTAACGATGTATCCATCTCCAGCAACAATTTTTGATCGACTAACACACTGAGCAAATCTATCAACAGACCCGATAATGTGGTCTGAAGGAGAAACAAATATAACTTCATCTTCTTTACATCCGAGTTTCTCAATACAGTACTTAACCCCCAGCGCTATAGCAGGAGCGGTATTCCTGCACGCAGGTTCAAGGATTACATTTTCTATCCACGCAAGGTCTGAATTGACATAGTATTTGTACTCATCGTTTGTCATAACGACAATATCTTCTTTAGAAACGACATTTAATAATCTATCCGCTGTAGATTGAAGAAGCGACCTGTCTCCATTCAGCTTAAGAAATTGTTTTGGATAATTTTTTCTTGATAATGGCCACAGCCTTGTCCCACTGCCACCGGCAAGGATAAGTGCTTTCATGATTTATGCCTCATCAAAAAACGTGTAATTTGGATTGGCAATATTTTAAACAACAATTAATACAAACTGCTAAAGTTTTAATTTTACAAAATATATCATTATTTATCAAGGAAATAGCACATATCCATAAACAATTACAATATTTACCTCTCAACTTTTACCTTGTCCGTTACGTTGCTACTAGTTAGCACATGAGTATGTAAATAGTATCAGGAATTGATATAGGCTCAACTACCACAAAGATCATAATAATGCGGGGACAAAAGGTCCTTAGCTCAAAAATATCTTCTACGGGGCCCAACTGTAAAAAAACTGTAAAATAGCTGTTCGATGAGATGATAGAAGATCACGGTCTAAAAGAGAATGAAATCCAATACACTGTGGCTACGGGTTACGGTCGTAGAATGGTATCCTCTAATGAGGTTGTTACAGAAATAACGGCTAATGCCACTGCAGCGAAGTGGCTCATGCATAATAAGGTAAACGTAAGAACACTCATTAACATTGGAGGACAAGACCGCAAGGTAATCGCTCTTGATAGTAAGGGCATAATGTTAGATTTTGCCATGATGACAAATGCGCTGCCGGAAGAGGACGATTCTTGGAGGTCATGCGCCGCCTTCTTGAGGCGGAACTGGACGAATTATGTTACTATCCGAGAAAGCAAAAGATACACCGCGTATAAATAGTCTTTGCACAGTTTTCGGCAAATCAGAGGTCATCTCACTATTATCACAAGGAAAACCAGTGGAAGATATTATTGCCGGTATTCATCGATCAATTGCCAAGCGGATAATAGCCATAGCAAAAAAAATTGGTATCAAAGAGGCTGTATTCTTTGATGGAGGTACTGCTTTTAATCAAGGGTTGAAAAAAGCAATAGAGCAAGAGATCGGGATAGAGATACACGTCCATCAAACCTACAGATTACAACTGCGCTAGACGCGGCACTTATCGCTTATGAACATTAGACATATTGCGTAATTATGGTTTAGGAAATACCAATAAGATACGTTTGTTTTAAATAGCAACCGTTGCCAGTCTAAAGTTAACGAGGGCAGCAATATTTCTAAATCGCTGATTGTAATCCATGATTTTATG
>JAGWZR010000284.1 GCA_018968795.1 Planctomycetota bacterium
ATACAAATTAAAAAAGACCTTAAATATTTAGTTTGTGATATTTAAGGTCTTTTTATTTATACTGCTAAACATCAAGTAGCGGTCTTCTGCCTATCCTTCTTCTCCTTTTTAAGATTGCACGACCGCCCTTTGTTCGCATCCTCTTTCTGAAACCGCACATTCTTTTATGTTTTATAGAACTTTTTCTAATTTTAACCTTCATAATTTATCCCCCTTTTTAACTGTTAAAGAATTTTAGCAAAGTCCCCACAAAATTTTATGGATATTCTATCGTCCGACTTGTTAGATAATTACTAAGGTTAGTAAGATACCTTATTTATCAATCGATTTCAAGATATTTTAAAGAACAATCTGATAAGTGGACTATAAATGGAATTCCCAAAAGTTGTTAAAATCGTATTGACATTAATCTTTTGAATTGATAATATGTCAGCGAAATATCATAACTATTATAATTAGAAGTCAGTTAAGACTAAGAAAACTGTTTTTTACTTCAGATAAAATCAAAGGAGAAATATATGTTTCCTCTAATTATTCAAGGGAAATTTTCCCTAAAATTACCACTGCCACATTTATTGTTATAATAAGGAGAAATGTGATGCAAACAACAACAAAACGGGATCTGTGCGAAAAAATTGCGAGAAGAACTGATAACACACATATGGTTGTAAAAAAGACGATACAAATGTTTTTGGACGAGATCATTTCAGAGCTTGCGCAAGGCAATCGAATTGAATTGCGTGATTTTGGTGTCTTGGAAATACGCCAGCGCGCAGCTAGAAAGGCTAGAAATCCAAGAACAGGAGAAGTCGCCTTTGTACCAGCTAAAAACGTGGTAGCCTTTAAGGTTGGGAAATTAATGCGAGAGAAAGTTGGTAGCACAACCAAACCTCAGCAACCTCCTCAAGGCACTTAAAATCCGCATGTTCAAAAAAACACAAATTATTGAAAAAGGAATTATAAGGCACATAAACGGCAATCGCACAACGGTTGAAATAGTAAAGGCAAATTTAGAGGAATGCAAAAGTTGTGGTAGCTGTACGGATATAAAAAACGAACCAAATTTTATCGAAATCGAAACAAGCCCAGGCCTAATTCTAGGCCAACGGGTGGTATTGCAAATAATTGACACTTCACCATACAAAAGTATAATACTTCTTCTGATTTTACCTATAGTAAGCCTCCTAATAGGTAGTTTAACAGGCCAAAAAATTCACTTTATATACCCTCAATCCCAAAATATTAGAATGATATCCTGCGGGTTTGTTTTCTTTTTCTTATCCATTATGTTTTTAGGTATTTATGATAAAAAGATAAGAAACAAAAACCAGGCACACCGAAAAATCACATTAATTTTAACATAAAATAAGCCGCTATCATCTTAGATTTTATTAATATCAAATTTCATCATTGAGTATCTCTCTAGAAATTGATACCTTTAATAACGCTTAAAAGTAATAGCGTTTCCATAGAAAATACTTAATTGGCCGGGGGTACTATTATGCACAAAATATACCGCGTGAATACAATCGTACTCATTATCATCGCTTTGCTATTTTCAATCCTAATCTTTAAAAATACCACAAATTACGTCATTGCCCAGGGAGACGGAAGTGCACGACATACCTTTGGTGTAGTAGGAGATCGACAAGGCAATAGGGAACCATTTTACCTTGTGGATACAGAAGAACAGACTATCATGGTCTATGAATATTTCCAAGGAGGGGGGTTGGGACTTGTAGCTGTTCGAAATTATAAATATGACAAAAAATTGCAAGATTACGGGAGACCCTATGGTCTGTCGATTGATGAGGTGAAAGCTGAACTCTCAAAGATGCAAACAAGATAATCTCAGAATGCTATATGGGAATTATTCGTCTTTGACGCAATTCGGAGCAACCTTGTTTTAAACTCAGCAAACGGAAAATTTTTACCTGGACAAGCTGTGCCTTTTTGAAATACCTGTTTATGTAACAATACGTCGGATAGGGAAATATTATACCTGCTTGAAAGATACTGAACAAGTGCTACCAACGATTCAAATTGGTTATTAGTCGGAGTACCTCCATTTTCAAAATCTCCAACCAGACATATCCCGATCGCTACGCGATTACAATTCATATTAGCCGTATGTGCACCATGGATTTGCTTTTTCCAACGTTCAGAAACCTCAATCTCGCCGTCTCCAGAAAATGACCCATTCCCAATTACGAAATGATAGGCTAGACCATGTTCCCATTTTCTCTTTTTTCTATGATAATCATCAAATCTGGCGGCATTTCCCTTTTCAGTAGCGCTATGATGAATAACTATATATTCCCACTGATTCTCGCTTACATCGGCATGGCAAAGTTGGGAAAGATTTAGCTCAGGAACAATTTTCTTAACCTTTGCACAATCGAAAATAGGTAATGAAATAAACAGTACAGAGGTACTCAAAATTGTAGCTAACGAAATATATAAAATAAGTCTTTCGTGTTTATTATTCATAATCCTGTGACCTATTATTCCAAAACGATTCAAAAAATCCCTCTGACTTTTTACGATCTCTTTCGAAAGAAAAGCCTTACTGTGAAAATATTGCTTTGAGAAACATCTTCGGCAGTAAGGCTATCTTTAAACCAACACTGATCTATTTTGTTCTTTTTATATATCCAGATACATCCCTTACAAATTCTTTACTTCAGGTTCACACCTTAAATAATAAAGCATAGAAATTGAAGTCATTATAACATTATTCCCAAAGGTAGCAACTTTTTTTCTTTGAATTCCTGTCATTATGTGTAAACTTACACCAAAATAAACCTTTGAAAATATTCCTTAGGTAAAGTACTGGAAACATCAAAGTAATCATACCTGAAAATCAGATTTTTTTATTCTCTTTATCAAAAAGATTATTGATGTTGGAATTATAAACAGTATCGGACTCGGTTCAGATATCTTATTCAATAAAATAGTATAAAATCCCATATGCCGGCTATAAAACCTGCAAATACAACCTCCCAGCCTATATTAAATCAGTCAGTTCAATATTTAAAAGGTGTGGGACCAAAACGAAGTGAAATTTTTGGGAAGCTAGGGATACATACAATTCGC
>JAGWZR010000285.1 GCA_018968795.1 Planctomycetota bacterium
TTCCCGGTCGAGCACAAACATAGTAGGTATGGCCTGAACATGATACAAGACGGGAAGCATTCCCTTCCACCGCTTTCCGTCAAATACCTGCGGCCATTCAATCTCTTCCTGCTTCACAAATCCCCGTAAATCCTCAATATCATCATCGAGGCTTACTCCAATGAACTGAACGTCTTTATTTTTAAAATTGCTGTACAATTTTTTTACCTTCGGAAATTCTTGCATACAAGGGTCACACCATGTCGCCCAAAAAACTATGACAACGATATTCCCTTTGTACTTCGATAGATCTATCTGTTTCTTCCCGCTGAAGTCCATTACATTAAATGTTGGAGCCTCCATGCCGATTCGCACCATGCCGCTCAATTCCTGTCCGAAGGAGTCGGCAGCCCTTGGTTCAATCAGCCGCAATTCAGCTACAACTTCTTTTGCAGTTACTATATCCCCTTTTCCCAAGAGGGACTTTGCCTTAAAGTACAATGATTTTTTCTTATAAACGATATTGAGTCCTTCCTGACTTAGAATAATATCAAAACATTTGACTGCCTCATCAAAATTTTTCATTTCACAATAAATAGTGCCCGTGTAAAACTTTGCCTCTAGCGCCTCTTCTGTTCCTACATATTTTCCGACTAAGGTATTCAGATCGTTTAAAGCCTCTTCATAATACTTTTTTGCGTCTGCATATTTCATTTCAGGAAGATTCACTAAATTTCTTCTGATTATTTCTAACTGTTTTGCTGCATTTGCGTCATGCTTCAGTTCTTTAGCATGAGCCACATATCCTGCCCAAAGTGAAAAAACAGAAGCAACAATGGTTAAAACGAGTACGACGCCCTTTTTCATGATGATCAACTCCTTGTATGTATCTAAATTATCCCCTCTAACGAACTATCGTATAAATTTTTATCATGCTATCACGAATGTATCCCATATTCAAGAATCTTTCTCTAAGGTTACTTTTACAATGGCGATGTATCTGAATCAATCATATATGACTCAAGAATATCCTGCGAAAGGCTTGTATTTATAGGGGAAGTGATTAACGCGGAATTGCCTTTTTTTCTCTAAAAGGTGAAAATTAATATCTCCCAATCATGGGTCTGTTGCGCCTATTTGTGTTCACGGTTGCTTGGCGAGGCGCTATGCTCTATTAATCTATCATATAAGATATTTTAAAAATTAATTGCATATTCATTGTATTTCATTTTAAAATTAGTACCTTGTTATAGATTGTTTACTAGCAAAATAATGAGGAGTGCGGAGACAATGAAAAAAAGAATAGCGCCGTTAATTCTTTGCGTCATAACCTTTGTTGCGCTGTTTACAAGGGTAATATATGCCGAGTCTCTTAAGCTTGACGTAAAGGAATATAAGCTCAAAAATGGTTTAAAATTGCTCATGTTAGAAAAGCACGACGTGCCCATTGTATGCGTTCGCATTGACTATAAAGTCGGGTCTGCTGATGAACGGCCAGGGATTACAGGGGTTTCACACCTCTTCGAACACATGATGTTCAAAGGGACAAAAATATTTGGAACCAGAGATTATACGGCAGAAAAACCCTTGCTTGATAAGGAAGACGAACTGGCTGTAAAACTCTCTGCTGAAAAAAGTATCGGAGGCGAGACCGACAAGAAGAAGATTGCATCGCTTGAAAAGGAATTGGAAGAAGTTAGAAAAAAACTCAGGGATTTGGTAGTAAAAGACGACGTCTTTTCTTTGTATTTACGACAGGGGGCGTCAGGACTTAATGCCGCAACCTCTACCGATGGCACCTACTACTTCTGTGATCTTCCTGCAAACAAATTGGAATTGTGGGCTTTTATTGAGTCAGATCGTATGAAAAATCTCGTGCTAAGGGAATTTTATTCAGAACGAGACGTGGTTATGGAAGAGAGGCGGCTCAGGCTAGAGAATAGCCCGTTTGGCTTGTTGATTGAGCAGATGAATGCAGTAGCCTTTATTGCACACCCGTATCGTTGGCCTACCATTGGCTGGCGATCAGACATACAAAATATTACCAAGGAAGAAACATCAGAATATTTTAAGAGATATTATACGCCCAACAATGCTGTGGTTGTTATGGTGGGAGATTTCAATCCAGAAGATGTAATAAAATTAGTAGAAAAATACTTTGGTGATATACCAGGCCAATCAGCGCCTCCAAAGGTAAAAACCGTAGAACCGGAACAGAAGGGGGAACGAAGAGTAGAGGTGGAGTTTGATTCGAACCCTTATATAGCTATTTCCTATCACATCCCGGAGATTGGGCATCCCGACCTGTATGCGCTGGATGTTGCAAGTTCGCTTCTTTCCGATGGCCGAACATCGAGACTGTATAAATCTATGATTGAAGGTAAGCGTATCGCCGTCATGGCACATGCTTCCGATGAAATAGGAAAATATCCGGATACGTTTACTTTTATTGCCGCGCCAAGGGCGCCGCATACCGTGGAAGAGATCGAATCTGCTTTTTATGAAGAGGTTGAAAAACTGAAAAATACTCCCCCGTCTGATTGGGAATTGCAGAAGATTAAAAATCAATTAGAGGCAAATTTTATTCGCGACCTTAACTCTGCCTCTGGTCTTGCCAGTGAAATAGGGCATTTTGAGGTTCTTTCCGATTGGCGTTACATTAATACCTTTTTGGATAAAGTTGCGCAAGTAACCGCAGAAGACGTAATGAGGATTGCGAAGAAATATTTTACAAAGAATAACCGCACTGTGGCCATGCTTGTGAAAAAAGAAAGTAATAAAAAAGTGAAAGAAATGAAGGAAAATAGCGAGTCTGAAAAATCAACAGTTACTTATTAAGTATCTGTTTTTTTTAGCGCTTTTATACCCTAGCGCAGCACAGCCGCAACCAAAACAACCCCTCTCTTTCCCCCCTTCGCAAGGGGGACACAGGGGGGTGTAAAAAAACTTGCAAAAAAAAGAAGTTTTTACAAGGTAATACTATAATAATAGTTTAGCCACGAATTGACACACCTGGAAATGAAAGACTTTTCGTGTTACGAGCTTTAGCCATAATTTAATAATACTTGCCCCATACTATAATCAACAACTGTGGTTCGCTACGTTAAATGCT
>JAGWZR010000286.1 GCA_018968795.1 Planctomycetota bacterium
CATATAGAGGAAGAAATTAATAAACTTGAAAAAGATAAAGACGAATCTGTGGCAATTCAGGATTTTGAAAGAGCCGCCCGCTTAAGAGACAAAGCCGACAAATTAAAAAAGAAAAAGGAAACCATTGAGAAAGAATGGCGGGAAACTCGTGCAGAGGTTGAGGGTGTCGTGAATGATGAAATTGTGGCCGAGGTTGTTTCTAAAATGACCGGAATTCCCGTTACACGCATCGAATCTGCCGAGGCTAAAAAATTGCTGCATATGGAAGAGGAACTTCATAAGATGGTGATTAGCCAAGAGGAAGCTACAAAAGCGGTTGCCAAGGCGATTCGGCGCTCCCGCTCCGGGCTAAAGAATCCAAACCGCCCTGTGGCGTCTTTTATATTTGTGGGGCCGTCTGGAGTGGGTAAGACGCATCTTGCAAGGTCGCTGGCAAAATTTATGTTTGGAGAAGAAGAAGCCCTCATACAGATTGATATGTCGGAATACATGGAAAAGCACAACATTTCTCGTTTGATAGGGGCGCCTCCAGGCTATATTGGGTATGAAGAAGGAGGACAATTAACGGAAAAGATCCGCCGCCGTCCTTATGCCGTGGTGTTGCTGGATGAGATTGAGAAGGCACATCCCGATGTATTCAACATGTTGCTGCAAATTATGGAAGATGGAAAATTGACTGATAGCTTTGGCCGCCACGTGGATTTCCGCAATGTAATCATTATCATGACCTCGAACATCGGGGCAGATGTTATTAAGAATCAAGCTTCTTTAGGATTCAAAAAGGTAACAGACGAGCATACCTACGAGGTAATGAAGGAACAATTAAAGAAAGAGGTTGAAAAACATTTTCGCCCAGAGTTTTTAAACCGCGTGGACAACATTATTGTCTTCAAGCCGCTAACCAAAGAAGATCTGAAAAAGATTATTGAGATTGAATTGAAGAGCGTAAAAAAGAGGCTGGAAAATTACAACATAGATATCACGTTAACAGATGAAGTATTAGATTTCTTAATAGAGAAAGGGTACAACCAAAATTTTGGAGCACGACCGCTTCGAAGGGCAATAGAAAATTACGTGGAAGATCCCCTTTCAGAAGAAATACTCCAGGGCAAGTTCGAAGGGAAAAAACGTGTGAAGGCAAGGGTGCAGGATGGCAGGCTGGTCTTTGATGAAGTGGTTGAAAATCCAGAACCTGCTTTGGCGAACGCCGAAAGTGGCTTATAGATGAAACGAAACAAGTGAAATGAATTAAAGGGGAGAGTGATAACTCTTCCCTTTTTTATTTTATAGCATCTTAATACTGTGGCAGTTTTACCATTCATAGATATGACGAAAACGGGCGTTGTTTATGTCTGTCAGCAGTGCGGTTGGAAAAGTCTAAAGTGGGTCGGTCGCTGTGGTGGCTGTGGGGAATGGGATTCAACGGTTGAGGAAGTTAATACTCATGTTGGTCTGGGCAGTAAATCAGTTACGCTCAGTCGTGAATTGCCGCAGCCCATAACGGATGTAAAACTGCTGGCGTGTCCCTGCATAGAAACAGGAATGGAAGAATTTGATAGGATCCTGGGCGGGGGACTGATTGTTGGTTCGGCGGTATTAATCGGCGGTACTCCGGGAATCGGCAAATCAACGCTCCTTCTACAGGTGTGCCAATATATCAGCCAAAAAGGGTACACGACTCTTTATGTGACTGGGGAAGAGTCTGTAGCTCAAACCAAACTTCGGGCTGAACGGTTATCCATCCTATCGGATAATTTGTTTGTGGTTGCAGAAACGAATTTGGATTTTATCCTGGAAAATATCCATAATACACATCCAACACTGGTTGTTATCGATTCTATTCAAATGATCTATAAACCCCAACTAGAGTCTGCTCCTGGGACAGTTGCCCAGGTGCGCCAATGTGCTAATGAGCTGATTTTCCTTGCAAAATCCACTGGAGCTGCGATTTTCCTCGTAGGGCATGTGACTAAGGAGGGAATCATTGCCGGCCCTAAAGTATTGGAACATATGGCCGACACTGTTTTATATTTTGAAGGAGAAAAATTTCAGTGCTATCGCATCTTGCGGGTAGTTAAAAATAGGTTTGGCTCTACGGATGAAATTGGAATTTTCGAGATGAGAAAAAATGGACTACAACCGGTGGATAATCCGTCCGAGATATTTATTTCACAAGGCAGGAGAATTAATACCGGTTCAACCATTTTCCCCTGCATGGAAGGAACGCGGGCATTATTGGTCGAGATCCAGGCGCTTGCGACAAGGGCGAATTTTGGCATGCCCGAACGAAAGGTTAGTGGTGTTGATTACAATCGAGTTTCGATGCTCCTGGCAATTCTTGAAAAACGGATAGGACTTAAGCTTGGAGGACAGGATATCTTTGTGAATATCGTCGGGGGAGTTCAGGTGGATGAACCCGCCGCAGACCTTGGCATCGCCATGACGATCGCATCGAGTCTTAAGGAAAAGATAATACCTTCAGACACCGTAGTTATAGGGGAGGTGGGGCTGGGGGGAGAAATTCGCAATGTAAATCAAATTGAAATACGCCTGAAAGAGGCACAGCGATTAGGTTTTAAGAAGGCTGTTATTCCAAAAGACAATGCAAAGGGTATAGGAAAGGAATTGAGAATAGAATTATTCGAAGTAGACTACCTTTCTGAGGCTGTAGAAATTATAGGGTAAATTTTTGTGAGCTATCGAAGATTAAAACAATTAGTTTTGCTCGTGGGAATCGTCTTTATAACGGCACTTTGTTTATCCTGGAATATCCGTGCAGATACTTATACTGACGGCTTGATTACCGTAAAACATGAAGATTTGCCTGTTAAAAAGGACGGCCATCGTATCCAGTTTAACCACCCTTATGAACTGACGGGAAATGTCGTCACGAACGCCTTGTCGTACATTTATTATGAAGAAAAGGGCATGTTAAAAAAGAAAGGGTCGGTAAGGGTTTTTCAAGACGACGAGATAAGAAAACTAGTTCCTCTGATTGTGCAGGCATTTTCAGTCGCAGAACCAACGCAAGTTGTTACGGTCTCATCTTATTCTGAACGTGTGCTTTTAACCGACCAACAGAAT
>JAGWZR010000287.1 GCA_018968795.1 Planctomycetota bacterium
TAAAATCATAGAAAATATTTTCATAAGGCCATCAGCAACCTTGTGTATAAATTCAAGAAATTGTCACAACCAGCCTACCGAAGTATAAACCACACCTCCAGAAAAAAGATTTAACTTTCCCAATGCCAACCGACTAAGAATTACATCTTCTTTCCCCTCTGTGCCTGACTTTAAGGATAAATTATTGCTTATTGTGATACAACTCGTTATCATTTGTTTTTTCATCTTTAATTTTTTACTAACAATAGGAGAAGTATTTACGCTATGGGTTTAAATTGTGGCATCGTTGGATTACCAAACGTTGGGAAATCCACTATTTTCAATGCATTGACATCGGCCAAGGCCGCGTCAGCAAATTATCCATTTTGTACTATCGATCCCAATGTGGGGATAGTCGCCGTACCAGATCAGCGTCTGGATAAAATAGCAGAAATAATTCCCACTCAAAAAATTGTTCCTACAACCGTTGAATTCGTAGACATCGCCGGCCTCGTAAAAGGAGCAAGCCAGGGGGAAGGTTTGGGAAATCAATTTTTAGGCCATATTAAGAGTGTCAATGCCGTTTTACATGTTGTGCGCTGTTTTGAGAAAAGCGACATTATCCATGTTGAAGGAAATATACATCCAATCAGGGATATCGAAATTATCAATACAGAACTAGTGCTTGCTGATCTAGAAACGGTAGAAAAACGACTAACAAAAAATGAGAAGTTAGTAAAAACAGGAGATAAAAATATCATTGCTTCTATCGATGTGCTAAAAAAAGTCCGAGAACACTTGAATTGCAATAAACCTATAAGGTTGTTAGCGCTCTCTGACGAGGAAATAAAACACATCGAAGATTTGCATTTAATGACGGCAAAACCTGTATTATATGTCATCAATGTATTTGATTTTGAACGGGATAAACAATACGTTGATATTGTTACCAATTTTTCAAAGAAAGAAAATTCAAAATGTGTGGTTATTTCAGGAGACATCGAATCAGAAATCGCGCAGATGGAACCCTCCGAGAGAAAAACCTATTATAAAGAGATGGGAATAGAAGAGTCGGGGCTGGAAAAATTGATCCGAGAAACATACGGTCTATTAGGTCTGATTACATATTTTACGGCTGGGCCCAAGGAAGTAAAGGCATGGACCATCAATCAAGGAACTAAGGCGCCCCAGGCCGCGGGAGTAATTCATTCTGATTTTGAACGTGGATTTATCTGTGCAGAAACCTATAACTATAATGATTTAATCACTATGGGTTCAGAACAAAAGGTTAAAGAAAAAGGTCTTTTAAGACTCGAGGGGAAGGAATACGTTGTGAAAGATGGAGATGTCATGCATTTCCGATTTAATGTATAAATAAGGAGCAGGAACATGGAATTAGCTTATTTTATTTTCAGCGTAGTATCACTAATCATTGTTTGTTTTTTATTCTATGGGAAATATTTGTTTAAACGCAGAAGAAAATAAAACAATGACGAAGAATTTACAATCTTTTATATATCTTCCTCATCGAACTATAGTTTTCCTTGTCTTAGCGCTCACCTTCTTTAACTTCGGCAAAACACCTATGGCGTCTGCACAGAAAAAAAAGATTCCTGCCCCTGAACTAGCAGGCGGCACGGCATGGCTAAATGTTTCAAAACCTCTGACACTTGCTGATTTAAAGGGAAAGATGGTACTCCTGGATTTCTGGACGTACTGCTGTATTAATTGTATGCATATCATCCCAGACCTTAAAAAATTAGAGGCAAAATATCCGAAGGAATTGGTAGTTGTTGGCGTGCATTCTGCAAAATTTCAAAATGAACGGGAATCAGATAACATCCGGCAGGCCATCCTCCGATACGAAATTGAGCATCCTGTTGTTGCCGACAGTAATTTGGCGATCTGGCAGGCTTACGGAGTTAGGGCATGGCCTACCCTTGTACTGATTGACCCAGAGGGATATATCGTAGGATCGGATACAGGAGAGGGTCATTACGAGATACTGGACAAAATAATTGAGGAATTGGTATCCAGGTATCGCGCTGAAAATCTTATCAACGAAAAGCCTATATCCCTTTCGCCAGAAAAGTACAAACATGGGCAAAGTATCCTCTCTTTTCCAGGCAAGGTACTGGCAGATGAGGCATCAAATCGTTTGTTCATTGCAGATTCCAATCATAATCGGATTGTTATTACCAATTTAGAAGGCGATGTCTTGGATGTTGCCGGTAATGGCAAAGCAGGTATGAACGACGGCAACTTTAGATATGCCAGCTTTAATCATCCACAGGGAATGGCCATTCACGACAACCACTTATACGTAACGGATACGGAAAATCACCTCATTCGCAAGCTAGATTTACAGGCAAAGACGGTTAAAACAATTGCTGGCACCGGCAAACAGGCAGATTTTATGGCTGCTGGTGGAATGGGGACATCGTCTCCCCTTAATTCGCCATGGGACCTGGTTTTCTTAGAAGGACAACTCTATATAGCCATGGCTGGCGCACACCAAATCTGGGTGATGGATTTAGAAACCACCGTCTTTCAACCCTATGCTGGAAGCGGGAGAGAAGGCCGCATTGACGGCTTGCTGGATAGTTGCTCCCTTGCCCAACCCAGCGGCATTACAGTCTCTGGTTCGAAGTTATATTTCGCAGACAGTGAAGTGAGTGCAATTCGTTATGCAGATAGAGAAAAAAAAGATGTAAAGACACTCGTTGGACATGACCTTTTTGTGTTTGGGGATGAAGATGGCAACGGGGAAGCGGTGCGCTTACAGCATCCCCTCGGTGTGTCCAATCATAATGGCCTCATCTATGTTGCAGATACTTACAACCATAAGATTAAGGTGTTAAGTCCTACGAACAACACGTGCATGACACTTTTGGGCAATGGACATGCAGGATATATCGATGGTAAAGAACCTCAGTTCTACGAACCCGGCGGTCTCAGCTTTGCCAACAATAAGCTATATGTTGCCGATACCAACAACCACGCCATCCGCGTCATAGACATGAATACTAAAGAGGTAAACACCTTACAAATTAAAGGTCTCAAAGCG
>JAGWZR010000288.1 GCA_018968795.1 Planctomycetota bacterium
TCATTGAGTGGGGGCATAAATTCAGAACCGAGTCTCGGATAGATAAATCCTATCGTAAGAGCTACAAGGAGAATCGCAGAAATTATTACTGCCCAGCTATGCTTTACAACGAATTCAACAGCAGGATGATAGATCTTCATAAGTGGTCTGCTGATAGGATGCGTGTCCTCGCCATGGATTTTTCCAACGAGTACCGCATTTGTAACCTTGGCAAGCCATGCAGGACGGAATGTATAATTTTCCATACGGGTGAAGAAAAGCCTTATCGCCGGGTCCAGCGTTATTGCAAGAAAAGCAGCTACAATCATGGAAAATGTCTTTGTGTAGGCAAGGGGTTTAAAGAGTCTTCCTTCCTGTGCTTCAAGCGTAAAAATAGGCAGGAAAGAAACAGCAATTACCAGTAGTGAGAAGAAGCTTGGTCCGCCAACCTCTTTCACTGCATTGATAATTACCTCTTGATAACTCCCTTTTCTTCCACCTGCTTCCCAGTATTCAAGCCTTTTATGAGTTTGCTCAACAACTACTATTGCAGCATCAACCATTGCCCCAATCGCAATGGCAATACCACCGAGGGACATGATGTTTGATGTAATGCCCATGAGATACATGGGAATGAACGAGATAATAATTGCAATAGGGATGGTAATGATTGGGATTATTGCGCTTGGGAAATGCCAGAGAAAGATCAGAATAAAAATGCTTACAACTACCAACTCTTCTCGAAGCGTTCCTTTCAGTGTTTCTATAGCTCTCTTAATCAATTCAGAACGATCATAGGTTGTTATAATTTTACAACCTTTGGGCAATGCGGATGCTATGTCCTTTATTTTTTCTTTAATCCTATCAATAACCTTCAGGGCGTTTTCCTTATCCCTCATTATTGCTATACCGCCTACTACCTCCCCTTTGCCATCAAGTTCAGCCACACCTCTTCGGATATCGGGCCCTAAAATAACATCTCCAATGTTCTTTATAAGAATGGGCGTGCCACCCTTTTCATTAACCCCTACAACGATCTTTTCTATATCTTCTGTGGAATGGATATAACCCTTTCCCCTTACCATATATTCTCTTCCCGTGAATTCAACAAGCCTTCCACCCACATCATTATTGCCTTGCCTAATTGCCTCTATTACCTTTTCAAGTGGAATGTTGTAAGCAAGCAGGCGATTGGGATCTACATTAACCTGATACTGCTTTACGAATCCACCAACGGGTGCAACCTCTGCCACACCTGGTACTGATTGAAGATAATACCGCAGATACCAGTCCTGAAAGCTTCTGAGCTTCTCCATACTATTGTTACCGGATTCATCGACAAGTGCATATTCATAAACCCAGCCAAGACCATTCGCATCGGGTCCTAATTCTGTACGAACCCCTTCCGGCAAGCGGGGAATTATCTTACTCAGATACTCAAGAACCCTTGAACGAGCCCAGTACAGGTCAGTGCCATCCTGGAATATAATATAAACATAGGAATAGCCAAAATCTGAAAACCCTCTGATGGTTTTCACCTTTGGCGCGCCAAGCATTGCGGTGATAATTGGGTAGGTAACCTGATCCTCAATAATATCAGGACTGCGGTCCCATCGTGAATATATGATTACCTGGGTATCTGATAGATCAGGTATTGCATCGAGTGATACATTCTTAAGCGACCACCATCCTGCGATAACAGCCGCTCCAACAATGATAAATACAATAAGTTTGTTTCGTGCGGAGATTTCAATAATTTTGTTAATCATCAATCAGTTCCTTATGGTTCTGTGTGCTCGGAACCTTTACTGTGCATGCTCATCTTACTCAGTGCAGCCTCTAAGTTTGATTCAGAGTCAATAAAGAAGTTTGCTGATGTAACGACCTTCTCTCCTTCTTTAACTCCTTCTATAACTTCATACATTCCCTCTCCGTACACGTTAACCTTGATTTCCCTTGGTTCAAAATAACCATCTCCAAGATCAACAAAGACAATCTTCCTTTCGTCTGCATCGAGGACTGCTCCAATTGGCACCGCAATCTTTATCCCGTAATCCACATGTATCTCCACATTCATATACATCCCCGGTTTCAGTACAAAATCTGGATTACTAAGCTCAATTCTTATCTTATTTGTTCTTGTCTCACTGGATATGCCGGGATAAATATAGGAGACCGTCCCTGTGAATGTCTTCTCAGGAATGTAAGAGGAAGATATTCTCACCTCTTGATCCAGCTTAATGAATGGAAGCTCGTACTCATAAATCTGGGCAAGTACCCAGATATTGGAGATATCTGCTATCATATAAAGATCGTCGCCTGGCAGGAAATGATGTCCCTTAAAAACATTCTTTTGAATTACAAAACCATCTATAGGAGAGTATATGGTCAAATACATTTCAACCTTACCGGTATTCTCGAGTGATGAAATCTGATCGTCATTGATACCCAATATCTTTAACTTGCGCCATGATGATTCGAGAATGGATTTTGCCACTGTGTCTATCCTTGGTGTATTCTGCTGTAAAGATTTGCTTGTCTCAAGTGCAAGGAGGTATTCTTTCTGTGCTGATACAAGTTCAGGACTGTAAATGCTGAAAAGCGGTTGTCCTTTTTTAACGTATTGTCCCGTATAATTCACATACAGCTCATCAGTCCAGCCTTCAAATTTGGTATTAACATGTACAATCTTTGTTTCATCATAATCAACAATACCAACAGCCCCTATCATTTTATGTATTGGTTGTTTCTTGATAACCTCAGTTCTGACTCCTATCAACTGCTGTCTCTCAGTGCTTATATTTATGGTGAGACGGTCACTTACAGTGGATGATTCAGAAACTTCTTCTGTCTCAAAGGGCTCCATCTCCATACCCATTGAATCTTTGCCATGTTTATCCGAAATCTCTTTGGGGTTCATAGTTGACCGGTACATGATTTTTTTCTTTTGCTTCTCTGGTGTTGTTTCCTTCGGTACATATTTCATACTACAGATGGGGCAATCCCCTGGCTTATCAGATGTGTAATTCGGGTGCATTGGGCAGTAGTAAAT
>JAGWZR010000289.1 GCA_018968795.1 Planctomycetota bacterium
TCCGGTGGCCAGAAGCAGCGTATACTTATTGCACGCGCACTGGCTACAAGACCAAATGTTTTACTGCTGGACGAACCTATTACAGGAGTTGACTTTGCTGCTCAAAAAATGATTATGGAACTTATCTCCCAGTTGCGCAAAGAGCATCAGTTGACAATCGTAATGGTCACCCACGAAATTTATAGTATCCCAAAATGGACAGACAAAATAATTTGGATCAATAACAATAAAATAGTACTTGGTAATACGATAGAACTGCTCTCAATCATTGAAAATCAGTGAAATCATTAACGTAGAAACGCTATAATATGGAACAATTATTAGAGATAATTAACCCCCATTTTCTTTTACGAAACGCCCTTTATGCAGGGTTAATAGTGGGATTTGTATGTCCACAAGTGGGCATATTTTTTGTATTACGTCGTATGATTTTATTGGGTATAGCCTTGCCTCAAGTGTCAAATGCTGGAATTGCCTTTGCATTTTTATTGCATACTATCGGATTCCATTTTCTCCCCCATATGGAATCCGAAAAGTTAATGGGACTTACTGGGGCAGTTGTCTTTACATTCGCCGCCATATTTACTTTAGCCATTCTCGAACGCAAACAAAAGGGCTTCACTGAAAATCGGATTGGATTTATCTACGCCCTTACCGGAGCAGCTTCTATATTGTTTGTTTCATGGAATCCGTATGGACAGACAGAGGTGCTTTCTATGCTTAAAGGAGAGATCGTTTCTATTCCTGATATGTATTTGTGGTCAATGCTTGCCATTTACGGCACGATCTTTCTTTGCTTAGTTGGTTTTCATCGCAACTTCGTATTAGTATCCTATGATACAGATACTGCCGTCACTATAGGAAAGAACGTTATCCTGTGGGACATTTTGCTCTATCTAATTATCGGTGTAATTATCTCCTTTGGAGTGATGACCGTTGGCCCATTAGTCATATTTGGCTTCTTATTGATACCGGCAATTACCGCCAGAATGGTCACTCGCGGTATCGTACCCTTTTGCATCGTTTCCTCTATCATTGGTGTTGTCGCATCCTTTATTGGTTTTTACATTTCATATCGGTTTGACCTTCCCACAGGCCCCACAGACGTAGCGGTGCTTTGTGTAATACTGGTAATGCTTTATTTAGGGAAATTGCTTACTCGACTTAAAAGATAGGTTGAATAATATCTATATATCGATATAATTAACTTTGCTGCCAGCCGATCCGTGCATAAAAATTAACATGCAGATAAACGTTAATGAAGAAACCTCTTCTAGCAGGCTATTTTTTCAAACAAAAGGAGAATGTAGTGAATAGTATTAAGATTGCAGGTATGATAATTATTTGTAGCGTTACCGCTATAACTCTGACGGATTCAACCCATTGTTTTTCTCAAGAAAAAACCGTTAAAAACGATACTACGAACCCGCCTAAAAAAGATAGTCCCTTGAACCATATTGATATTGCTAACGAACAATATAAGCAAGGCTTGAACTACGCGCAGTATGGTCTTTTTGATGAAGCAATTGAAATGTATAAAAAATCGCTGGCCAAGAACCCCAACAATGCGGATGTATATAATAATCTCGGCATGGCATATTCACAAAAAGGCGTGTATGACAACGCCATTGAGGCATTCCAGAAGGCTCTAGAACAAAATCACAACAACGCCAACATTTATTACAACCTGGCTTCTGCATATTTTGATAAGGGCATCTTTGATAAGGCAGTAGAAACCTTTAAGAAAGTTGTCCAAATCAATCCCGATTATAAAGCTGCTTATTCTCTTATGGGAATTGCATACACCAACATCGGCAGATACGACGATGCAATACAAGCATTCAAGAAACGCATAGAGCTAGACCCGAATCTAGCGATGGCATACTCGAACCTGGGTATTGTTTATTCGAAGAAGGGTATGAATAAAGAAGCTTTGGTGGAATACAAAAAGGCATTGGAAATCGATCCAACGCATGAAATCGCACTTTATAATCTAGGCCGCCTATGTGATGAAACCGGAAATATAGATGAAGCCATTCAATACTACAATAGAACAATTGCAGTTAATACAAGCAATTCAGATGCTCAATATCGTTTAGGTAAAAATTATATGAAGAAAAAACAATACGATGACGCGATCAATGCTTTCCAAACGGCTGTAATGGTAAATCCAAACAACTTTGAAGTCTATAACGATATTGGCAACGCCTTCAAGGCTAAGGGTATGGAGAAAGATGCAGAAGGCTATTTCTCATTGTACAAAAAACAATCAAAGGATAAGAAGAAATAATTGTTTATAAAGATTTTCAAAACATCTCTGCTAGTTTTTTAGAAATTACGGTAAGATTTTTGTCCTTGGTCAGATATTCCACCTCATGCGGATGCACCTTCAAGTCAACAAGCATTTTCTTTACCTTCTTCCATCCAGAATCTTTCTTCTTTTCACTGCTTTCTAGGTACAAATTCGACACCAGTTCACCCAGTTTTTGCACAAGGCGATGATCTCTGTTCTCATAAAAATTTCTGATGACCTTTTGTTGGTATGGCGTGTATCCCTTTTCAACTTTCTGTTCCATATAATTTCTCCATTTCTACCGGTACCACCATGTATACCTCACAATGAAAGCCTGTCCCGCTTACATCCTTGTCCTTTGTAAAGAACTGAAACTTCCTGACCCACAAGGTATAGGACTTTAATATCTTTGGGGGATAATGCCTCGTCTTTATCTCGGCGAACATCTCAGCGTGCGCCTTCTTCCATTCCGTAAGGGGGTCGTTTATATTTATGACAGTAGTCAAGATAGTATCGCAGCCATTTCTTATAATGATTATGAAATGAACCATGAATAGTTTTTTTAGTTAAAAACAACCCATATTTGGACCACAATTCATTTGGGATATTGACCATTCAGCATTATCCTCTTTTCCGTCTATCACAGTAAAAGTAACGTTAGCCGGAAATAATATATACAGTTTTATAATATCTGTCAACGTTGTATTGTTTTAGTATTGATTTTCAGGTTCAGTTTTG